>CBDTVD010000171.1:0-4861 GCA_965363965.1 uncultured bacterium | reverse complement strand
AAGTTGGGATTGGCCGACGACACCACGGACAAACAGGACATTGCCTTTAAAATCAAACTGCCGGCAAAAAAACTGGGAACCTTCAGTGTATGGGGCATCGGCCTTACAGATGGCTCAGGCGCTGCACCTGAAACCGATACCACCAAATTGATTTTTTATCAGGACCGGCAGCGCCAGGATGTTCGGCAGGGGATGGGGGCAATCGGCCTCGGCCACACCATCTTCCTTTCTCCCACGGCTTATTTGCGCTCAACCCTTTCAACTTCGGCCAGTGGACTAAGCCTGAATATAGATGAGCTGGACGCAGACCTTAAACTTCGGCCCCATCAAAACATCAGTGCCGTGCAGCAAAACACCGTGCTTTCCACTTATATAAACAAGAAGTATGGTGCCGCACACACCAACCGCACAGGCCTGATTGCCACACGCTATGTTTATGATTTTCTGCAGCAGCAAGCCCCAAACCGCGGAGGCCCGCTGCAAACCTTTGTGGACCGAAATGGCAGCAGCGGGCTGCTATCAGCTTACACTTCTTCAGCCTTCCGCATCAGCCCGAGGTTGAGGAGTGTTGCAGGGCTTTATGGCCAGCTTTTCACCCTGGGCAATCAATTTTCCATCGAGCCGAGGGCTGCCATCAAGTATTCCCTGGCACCGGCTCATTCTCTTGGCTTTGCATATGGCCTCCACAGCAGGCTTGAAAGATTAGGCTATTATTTAGCCCAGCAGGAGGGGGCAAATGGCAGTGTTTTCCCCAATAAGCACCTCAATTTCAGCAAGGCACACCATTTTGTGCTGAACTATGAAGCCAGCTTAACCAAACAACTCCATTTTAAAGCCGAGCCCTATTATCAGTACCTTTATAGTGTGCCAGTGGTGGCCGGCACATCGTTCAGCATGCTCAATCTGCAGAATGATTGGTACTTTAACCAAAAACTGGAGAATTCCGGCCTCGGATACAACTATGGCCTTGATATAACGCTGGAACGCTTTATGGCCCAGGGCTATTTTTTCATGATAACAACAAGCATTTTCGAATCACGGTACCGCGGCGGCGACGGGATATGGCGCAGCACCAGGTACAATCGGAATTTTGTGTGCAATGCCCTGGGTGGCAAAGAATGGAAAGTGGGCAAGGAGGGAACCAATTTGTTTGGCTTCAGCCTCCGCGGGGGAGTGCAGGGCGGCGACCGGATTACACCGGTTGACCTGGGCGCCAGCATTGCCCAGCAGGATGTGGTGCTGCAGCAAACAAGCGCTTTCAGCGCCCAAGCCGACCCAACCCTGGTGCTGCATGCCACGCTCAACTATATCCGAAACAAAGCCCGACACACCTCCAGCTGGACCTTGTCGGTCATCAATGCCACTAACACAGCAGAGTTTGCTGGGTATCGCTTTAACCTGAAAAGTCAATCCGTCGAGCCTGTCCTTGACCGAATCTTGGTGCCCAACCTCGCCTATAAAATTGAGTTCTGAGTGGAGTAATTGCCATCTGTTCATACCCTGCCCTGAAGATCAGATAGGGGGACGGGGGAGAGTTGTATAAATGGATATGTTAAGGAAGGCGCAGGGGCACCTTCCCTACAGATGAGGCCAACGCCATTTCAATCGGCACCCCTCTCTGAAGCTCAGAGAGGGGCACGGGGGAGAGTTGTCGCGAAATGAGCGATAGACTTCAAAGGCAAGCACCTTAGCTTGCCCTACCACAGTGGGATAAGGAAAAGCCTGTTAGGATTACTCCCCCAGCGCGACGCGCTTGAAATCAAGTACCTTGAGGTCGGCGTTGATTTCTTTGAGCATTTGCTCGACGGTTTTGCTGCTGTCCTTTACAAAGTCCTGGCTGAGCAGGGTGCTGTCCTTGAAGAACTTGTTGAGCTTGCCCTGCGCGATTTTCTCGACCATGTTTTCCGGTTTGCCCTCGGCGCGGATTTGCTCTTTGGCGATGTCGAGTTCCCTGTCGATGGTGGCTTGGCTGACCGAGTTGCGGTCGAGTGCCACGGGGCTCATGGCTGCAATCTGCATTGCGGTGTCGAAGCCTGCCTGCACGGCCTTTTCATCATGATGGCTGAGGCCCACCAATACGCCGATGCGGTTGGCACCATGGTTATAGGCGACTACCTGCGGTGCCTCCATCCGCTCATACTGGCCGATGCCAATTTTCTCGCCGATTTTTGCCACTTGCTCATCAAGTGCATCGCCGATGCTGCGGCCATCTTTCAGTTTGAGGGCTTTGAGGTCATCAACTGACTGGGGGAAGTTGTTCAGTGTAACATCCGCTACCTCGTCAGCAAAGGTGCGAAAGTCCTGATTTTTGGCTACAAAATCAGTTTCGCTGGTGAGGCGGACGACAACGCCTCGGTGGCCGTCGGGGGGAGGTTTGGCGACTACAACCCCTTCCAGGGCATCGCGGTCGGCGCGCTTGGCCGATACTTTCTGGCCTTTTTTGCGCAGGTAATCAATTGCGGCCTCAAAATCGCCCTCAGCATTGCTCAGGGCCTCTTTGCAGTCCATCATTCCTGCGCCAGTCATTTGGCGCAGTTTGTTTATATCAGCAGCTGTAATAGCCATGTTGATTCAGATTCAGGTGGGTTAGATAAATATGGATTTTGGGCGGGGTGCCCCTATAAAAAAATCTATGATTGCAGGGGTTCGTCAGTTGCTTCAACGGGCCTGCTGCCTTTCTGGTCGGCTGGCAGGGGCTGGTCTGGCAAGGTGGAACTTGCAGCGCGCTGGGGCTCCATGCGCTTGCGGGTGCGGCCGCCTTCGGGCTGTGCAATCGGGGCTTGGGCATCAGCCTTCATAGCCTCGGCTGCGGGCTGGCCTTCAGGTGCCTGCTCGCCTTCAGCAGATGCTTCAGGGCTGCGGGGGGCCATGGGCAGGGCATCGTTTTCGTCGCCTTTGCCGCTTTTCTTCCTTTCGGCCAATCCTTCTTCGATAGCGCGAGTCAATACCTCGACGATATAAGCGATGCTTTTTGCTGCATCGTCATTGCCGGGGATGGCGTGGTCAACCTGTCGGGGGTCAACATTGGTATCAGCGATGCCGAAGGTGGTGAGGCCGAGCCTGCGCCCTTCAGCCACTGCGATGTGCTCCCGTTTGATGTCCACTACAAAGATGGCGGCAGGTGGGCGCTGCAGGTTGGCGATTCCGCCGAGTACACGCTCGAGTTTTTCACGCTCGCGGCTCATCATCAGGCGCTCACGTTTTGCCATGTTGTTGATTGTGCCATCGGCGCCCATGCGGTCGATGTTGCTCATCTTTTTGATGCTTTTGCGCACTGTGTTAAAGTTGGTGAGCATTCCGCCCAGCCAGCGCTCGGTAACAAAGGGCATGTTGACCCGCTGTGCCGCCTCTCTGATGATTTCTTTTGCCTGTTTTTTGGTGGCCACAAAAAGGATGCTGCGCCCGCTGCGGGCAATGGCGCGCATGGCATTGGCGGCTTCCATCAGCTTGCGGGCCGATTTATCCAGGTCTATCAGGTGGATGCCATTTTTCTCCATGAAGATATACTCCTTCATGCCAGGGTTCCACTTGCTGCGCAGGTGCCCGAAGTGGACACCGGCTTCCAGCATTTCATTTACGTCTATGCGCACACGGGATGCAGTTTGCTCCATCGTTTGGTCAGTCTTTTTAAAAAGAGATAAATAAGAGAATAAAGGGCAGGCTTATCGTTTGGAGAACTGGAAGCTTTTCCGAGCCTTTTTGTGTCCGAATTTTTTGCGCTCGACCATGCGGCTGTCGCGGGTCAGCATTCCGCCTGCTTTCAGGGCAGCTTTTGCCTCTGGGTCTTCAGGGTTAGCCTCGATGATGCATCGGGCAATGGCGAGCCTGATGGCCTCGGCCTGGCCGCTCAGGCCTCCGCCTTTCACGTTCACCATCAGGTCATACTGGCCCAGGGTGCTGGTGCTGCTGAATGCCTGCTCCACCACAAACTGGCGGACGCTGCTTGGAAAGTAATTTTTATATTCCCTGCCATTGACCATTATCTGGCCAGTGCCTGGCTCCATGTAAGCCCGGGCGATGGCCGTTTTGCGCCGGCCGTTGTTGTTGATGTATGCCATCTATTGGGGATTCTTCTTCTGCTTGATTTATTTGGCTGCGGCCGGCTCCATGCTTCGCACGCCTTGCATGCTGACTTTGACGGTTTTGGGCTGCTGTGCCTGGTGGGGGTGCTCGGCGCCTTGATAGAGAAATAGATTTTTGAGGTATTCCTTGCGCAGGCGGCTGTGGGGCAGCATGTTGGTTACTGCTTTGGCCAAGATTTCGGTTGGCTTTTTAGCCAGCAAGCCAGTAGGCGTGTTGATGCGCTGGCCCCCAGGGTATCCGGTGTGGTGGATATACTGTTTATCCTGCATTTTTTTGCCGGTGAAACGGATTTTGTCGGCGTTGATAACAATCACCTTGTCGCCGCAGTCCACGTGGGGGCTGAAGAGGGGTTTATGCTTTCCGCGGATCAAAATGGCGATTTGGCTGGCCAGCCTGCCTACAATTTGATTTTCAGCGTCAATGATGTGCCAGTTGCGTTCCACGCTCTGGGGCTTGGCAGGTGCCGTCTTAAAACTCAGTGCTTCCACAGCTTTGTTAACTTTTATATCCCTATAAAAAATAGAGGGCGCAAAGATACGGCAACTTGCCCTATAAGCCGAACAGTTTTTTTGGGTGGCGAAAAATCACCTGGGCGCGGGCATTTATTCCGCCATTTCACTGACCCTTTGCGGCAGCGGATGCAGCTGCAGGGCACGACCTACGCTGGCCAGCTGACCCCTGATGATGCTTTTCAGCTCACGGTTGGGGTAGAGTGCTGTCAGGCGGGCGCACAAGTCGGCATGGCTGTGCAGTTCCTCCGCGTCATCTATATATGCAT
>CBDTVD010000170.1:0-4863 GCA_965363965.1 uncultured bacterium | reverse complement strand
AAGGGTGGGAAGCAGCGGGCCTGCCACACCTGAAAACAGCTATTATCGCGGTTTTTTGGTGGATGAAGAAGGAAATGTCAACCTGCCCATCATTGGCAAATATCAGGTTGAAAATAAAACGCTGCTCGAGGCCCGGACGGAATTGGCTAAATTGCTGAAATCCTATATTGTGGAGCCTTACGTAGATGTAAAATTCCTCACCTTCAGGGTAATCGTTCAGGGTGAGGTGCGCAATAATGGTGTCATCATCCTGCCCAACGAAAAGGGCACCGTGCTGGATGCCATCAGCCTGGCAGGCGGACTGAGCGAGGCTGCCAACGCCACAACCATCAAAGTAATCAGGGGAGACCTGGCTGCAGGCCCCAAAGTATATCTGCTGGACATGACCAGTGTGGAAGTGTTCAACAGCCGAGGGTTTTATCTGATGCCAAATGACATTATTGTCGTCAATGCCCTGCAAAGGAAATTTTTGATCACCAACATACAAACCATTTCGGCCTCCACCAGCATCATTGCCGGGGCAGTTGGTCTTGTGCTTTCCATCCTGCTGATAAACAGAAACCTTTGATTCATCAATCTCTTTTTCCATTGCAAATCCTCAGCAGCAAAATTTATCCCCTTTAATCAAGTAAAAAAATAAGAACTTCAGCAAGGAATGGAAACACCCGAGAAACAGGGGGGCACCGAGGCCCAGCAGAGCAGTTTCAACCTGCGCGGTTTGCTGGCCGTGCTGGCCCGAAACCTTCACCTTTATTTTATTTTTCTTTCCCTGGCCTATGGTGCTGCCTGGCTGATTAACCGGTATTCTGAAAACGTCTATTCAATCAGTTCCACTGTTCTTTATCGCACACCTGCACAAACGGTCAGCCCAGACCAGGTGCTCAAAGGTTTTACCCCATTCAGAGACAACAGCAGCCTTGAGAATGAGAAGCAGAAAATAACCAGCCCAGCCATTGTTGAGCAGACGGTGCGCCGGCTGCCGGTGGAAATAAGTTACCTGAGTGCTGGGGAGTTTACTGATCAGGAACTCTATACCAAGTCGCCCTTTAGCGTCGTGGGCCGCTTTAACCTCGAAAATTCTGGCCCCCAGATGTTCAATCTCGAGATTTTGGGCAGAGAAAAATATCGGCTGATTTTCAAAATGAAAACCGAGGAGGTGATTCAAGAAATCCACAACTTCGGGGAGTGGGTTGAACATCCGCTTTATCGGATTAAAATAGATAAAAATCCGGAGAATTTTGGCAGCGGGATGCGCAAAGGCGAGCGATATCGTTTTATCTATAACCCTGTTAAAAATCTGGTATCCAAATTTCGGAGTAACCTGAAAGCCACCACATTTGAGGCGAGCACCATCATCATGCTCACCACAAAGGACAACAACAGCAAGCGCGGTGAGGATTTTCTGGATACCCTGATGCAGGTGTACATCGAAAACAACATCACCAACAAAAGCACCATCGCCAGCCAAACCCTGAGTTTCATCAATGCTCAGCTGGAGAAACTGTCAGTTGACCTGGCAGCAGCTGAAAACACACTCGAGGATTTCAAGCGCAGCAAAGGCCTGATTGATGTCGGCGGCGAAGCACTTAACCTGAGCCAAAGAATGGTGGAAGTGCAGAACACCATCAGCGCGCTGAACCTGGAAATCAAAAGCCTCGACTTTTTGATGCAGTATCTGCGCAGCAACCGCACCGCCGACCTCTCAGCACCCTCCGCCCTCAGCATCACCGACCCTCAGCTGACAAGCCTGCTGACGAAATATACCATAGAGCAGCAGCAGTACAACAACCTGCTGAGCAATTTTACCAAGGACGACCCCAGGGTTAAAGACCTCTCTGCCCAAATCGAAATCACTCGCCAGGCCCTGATGAGCAACATCAAAAACATCAGGGGAGGAAATCAGCTTAAAATCAGCGAGCTAATCAAGCGCTCAAGTGAGTATGAGGCTCGGCTGAAAACATTGCCCACCAGCGAAATGGAACTGCTGAAACTGCAGCGCGATTTCGACATCAACAACAACATTTATCAGCTGCTGCTGCAAAAAAAGGCTGAGGCCGAAATCAGCCGCGCAGCAATCATCCCTGACCAGGAGATCATCCAGCATGGCAAAGAAAAGGAGATCGTTTCGCCCAACACGCGCAGCAATAACCTGGTGGCCCTGATGCTGGGGCTGCTGATACCCAGTGTAATTGTCTATTTCAAGTTTGCCAGCGATGACACCATCAAAGGCCGCAATGAAATCGAACAGCTCAGCAGCATCCCCATCTTGGGAATGATTGGCCACAACGACAAGAACACCAACCTGGTCATCCTCAATCACCCCAAGTCGGCCATCAGTGAGGCCTTCAGGGGAATCCGCACCAACCTGCAATTCCTCACCAAGCAGGATGGCCCCACCGTCATCCTCATCAGTTCCATTGTGGGCGGCGAGGGCAAAACATTCAACTCCGTCAACCTGGCCAGCATTCTGGCATTCGCCAACAAGCGAGTGATTCTGCTGGGAATGGACTTGCGAAAGCCGAAAATTCACCTGGAGTTTGACGTGGATAACTCTCGCGGGCTGAGCAATTGCCTTATCGGCCAACTCAATTACAGTGAAGTGGTGCACAAAACCAGTGTCAGAAACCTCGACCTGATTCCCTCTGGCCCAGTGCCGCCCAACCCCAGTGAACTTATTTTGAGTGAAAACATGGACAGGCTGCTGGATGAACTGAAACTGGAGTATGACTACATCGTGCTGGATACGCCGCCAATCGGCCTGGTTACTGATGCCGGCATCCTGATGAAGCACAGCGACATCAACATGTTCATCCTGCGCCAGGGTTACAGCCGCAAAGAATACATCAAAAGCCTCAACACCCTCTATCAGGACCAGCAGTTCCGCCACATCTATATCATCATCAACGACATGAGCCTGGAGCGGCGCGGTTACGGATACCTCTATAACAATCGAAAAGGTTATGGCTATGGTTACGGTTATGGATACGGATACGGCTATGGCTATTATGAGGAGGACAAAAAGCGAATGAACGGCTTCCAGCGCCTGCGCGCATCACTGCGCCGATTGCTGCCAGGAGGAAACAGCGAGGCATAACCAGCCTTTATCAAATTGCTTAATATTTTATTTTCACCAAACAAAAACAAATCAACCCAGCCCATAATCTGCCTGCCGCATGTACCAGCAATTAAAGGATAAAAAAACCAAACTCGCCGTCATAGGCCTCGGATACGTAGGCCTGCCCATCGCCCTTGAGTTTGGGCGCAAGTTCAGCGTAATAGGGTTCGACATCAAGCCCGAGCGTGTGGAGATGCTGCGCAGAAATGAAGACCCCAGCCAGGAACTCGCCCCCGAGGAGTTTGAGGGCTCGGACATCATCTTTACAGCCGACATCGAGGACCTGCGCGATGCCTCTTTTTTCATTGTGGCCGTGCCCACCCCCATTGACCATCACAACAACCCAGACCTGCGGGCACTGCTTGGTGCAAGTGCCACAGTGGGCAAGGTGCTGAAAAAGGGCGACTACGTGGTTTTTGAAAGCACGGTTTACCCTGGGTGCACCGAGGAGGACTGCGTACCCATTCTGGAGCGGGAAAGCGGGCTCGAGTTTAAAAAGGACTTCAAAGTAGGATACAGCCCTGAGCGCATAAACCCCGGCGACAAGGAGCACACCATCACAAAAATTACCAAGGTGGTATCAGGCTGCTGTGCCGAGGCTACCGAGGAAATTGCCCAGGTTTATGGAGCCATCATTGTGGCTGGGGTGCACAAGGCCGCCACCATCAAAGTGGCAGAAGCGGCCAAAGTAATCGAGAACACCCAGCGAGACCTGAACATTGCGCTGATGAATGAGCTATCGATCATTTTTAACCGCATGGACATCAATACCTATGATGTGCTGGAGGCTGCCGGAACCAAGTGGAACTTCCTGAAGTTTTTCCCTGGCCTGGTTGGGGGGCACTGCATCGGTGTAGATCCTTATTACCTCACTTATAAGTCAGCTGAAATTGGGTATCACAGCAAGGTAATACTGGCAGGCCGCCAAACAAATGACAGCATGGCTGCCTACGTGGCCAAAGAAACCGCCAAACTGCTGGGCGCCACAGGCAAGCCGCTGAGCCAGTGCAAAGTGCTGGTGATGGGCGCCACTTTTAAAGAAAACGTATCGGACATCCGAAACAGCAAAGTCGCCGACATGGTGAAAGAACTCCAGGGATTCAGCGTGCATGTGGACATCGTTGACCCGATGGCCAGCAGTGCTGAATTCGAGCATGAGTACGGGCTGCCAATCGCCAAAGAACCAACCGGCCCCTATGATGCGGTCATTGTCAGCGTGGCGCACAAAGAATACGCCGACCTTCAGGAGGCTGACTTTGCCCAATTGATGGACGGCGGCAAAATTCTGGTGGATGTAAAGGGCCAATATCGCAGCCGAGTGAAGGATCTGAATTACTGGAGCCTTTAACCCGAAAAAAATAAAAGCCAAAAACAAAGAGGGCAGGGAATGGCCAAGGTACTGGTAACCGGCGCAGCAGGCTTCATCGGCTATCACCTGAGCACACTGCTGCTGGCCCACGGGCACCAGGTGGTGGGCCTGGACTGCATCAATGATTATTATGACCCCCAGCTGAAGCTCAGCCGGCTGGCAAACCTCGGTGTGCAGGGGCCTGCCCCAGCATTCGGGGCGATGTGCCAGGGGCGCGATGGTTTCCGCTTCATCCGCATGTATCTTGAGGATAAGGAAGGGATGCTTGGCCTGTTTGAAGCTGAAGGCTTTGAGTATGTCATCAACCTGGCGGCCCAGGCAGGCGTGCGTTATAGCCTCCAAAATCCTTATACTTATGTTGAAAGCAATGTGATGGGCT
>CBDTVD010000169.1:0-4864 GCA_965363965.1 uncultured bacterium | reverse complement strand
GGGGCACCAGCCTGTTTGTTGATGGCCTTATTCCCCGCGCCGGAATCTATGCACTCACCCAATCGGGCGATGCTGCCCCAATCACTGCTTTCGCTTTTAACTACAGCCGAGAAGAAAGCGATTTAAAACTGCTGACTGCCGAAGAACTCAAAACCCGATACCCCGCCGCCGATTTGCTGCTGAGCGATGCAGGAAGTGCAACCGCCGCCGCTGAACTCCTCACCCAAAAAAGCGGCCTATGGAAATGGCTGGTCGGCATAGCTTTATTGATGCTGATTGCTGAATCTTTGCTGGCCCGATACTGGAAATGAAAAAACCACTCTTCATCAAGGCAGCCAAACTGATCCATGCAGGCCACCCGCTTGATGGCCAGGTGGTTGACGTCCAGCTTGAAAATGGCATCCTCACCGCGCTGGGCACGGCCCTTGAGCCAACTGCCGAGAGCCAGGTTTTCCAGGGCGACAGTTCACTTTGCATCAGCCAGGGCTGGCGAGACCTCCGCGCCACCGCTGGCGACCCGGGCCAGGAGCACCGCGAAACAATCCAATCCCTGATGGCGGCAGCAGCCGCAGGCGGGTTCACTTCAGTCGGCCTCAGTCCTGAAACCAGCCCACCCATCACCACCCGCAGCCAGGTGGACTACCTCCGTGCACAGGCGGCAAACTCGCCCCTGCAGTTGCGCATCGGTGCCCGAATGGCCGACAATGATGGCAAAATGACCGAAATGGCCGACCTCCGCGATGGCGGTGCTTCCTGGTTTGCCCTCGCCCCCAGGCACCGGCTCCCCCTCGGCACCATCAGCGGGCTGATGCAGTATGCTGCTGGCCTCGGCCTGCCCATCCACTTTCCCCTTTATCATGCCTCACTCGATGCACAGGCATGGATTGCCGAGGGCGCCGCAAGCCTGCTGATGGGCCTGAAAGGCAGGCCGGCAATGGCTGAAAAAGTTCAGCTAACTGCAATGCTTGAGCTTGTCCGATATACGGGCGCCCCGGTCCACTTCTGCGGAGTATCAACCTCCGAGTGCGTCGAAATTCTGTCCTCGGCCATCGCTGAGGGCCTTCCCGTTTCAGGGGATGCTGTCATCCATAATCTATCCTTCAGCGAGGATGATTTGCTCAGCTTCGATTCCAGCTTTAAACTCAGCCCGCCCCTCCGCTCTATTGCTGACCGCGATGCATTGCGCCAGGCAGTCATCAATGGCACACTCACCATCGCTACCGACCACACCCCCTGGCAAATCGACCAGAAAAACATCGAGTTTGGCCTGGCTGAATATGGCGCAATTGGCCTGCAGACGGCTTTCCCCCAGCTCCTCTATGCCCTGGGTGCCGATGCCCTGCCGCAAATAGTCGCCGCACTTACAGCATACTCTGCTCCGCATAATTTCGACCTCGGTTCCCCAGCCGATTTCACACTCTTTTCCACCAGCATACCTTGGTCGCTCAATGAGCATACCAATCAATCCCTCAGCCAGAATTCTCCCCTTTGGGGCCGCCCCCTCACCGGCGGCGCGGTGGCTGTTGTAACCAGCGGCACGCTCATCTCTTCTCCTCTTCAGCTTTCATGAATCAAAAAATCCTGAAATTCGGCATTGCAGGTGCCGTTCTAAACCTGCTTTTTGCCGTGCTGCTCTGGGGCCTCGGCCCTGAGCGATTCAACAGCGCCTGGGCACTGATGCCCATCCTCCTCAGCATCCTTGCAGGCGCACTCTGCGCTGGTGAACTGCGGAAAGAACAGGGCAATGTGCTGAGTTTTCAGCAGGCCATTCGCGCGGTTTTTGGCACCTATGCTCTCGCTTACGCCCTCTACTTTTTCCCATATATCGCCATCGGCCGGCTGGATTCTGCCATCCTTGAAAACACCATGGCCCGCGCCGAGCTTACACTCACTCAATCTGATTCAACACTCACCCCTGCGCAGGTTCAGGAACGCCTGAAACCCGAGCGCGAGATGGGCCTGGGCCGAGCAATGGGCAATGGCTTCAAGGTCCTCGGCATTTTTCTGATTCTCGGTTTTCTGCTCTGCCTGCTGGTGGCCGCAATTTTGAGGAGGGAGCACGCATGAACTACCCCCTCGACCTCTCCGTAGTTGTCCCCCTCTATAACGAGGCTGAAAGCCTGCCTGAACTCGCCGAGTGGATTGCACGCGTAGCCAACGCACAGGGCCTCAGCTGGGAAGTGATTTTTATAGACGATGGCAGCAAGGATTCAAGCTGGCAGGTAATTGAAGAGCTTCACAGGCAAAATCCTGCTTTCAGGGGCATCCGCTTTCAGCGGAACTATGGCAAAAGCCCAGCACTGAATGAAGGGTTTAAAATTGCCCAGGGCGCTGTGGTCATCACCATGGATGCCGACCTGCAGGATAGCCCCGATGAAATCCCCGAACTGATGCGCAAAATCAAGGAGGAAAAATTCGACCTTGTAAGCGGCTGGAAGCAAAAGCGTTACGACCCCATCAGCAAAACCGTCCCGACCAAATTATTCAATTGGGCCACCCGCAAAATGAGCGGCATCCAACTCAACGACTTCAACTGCGGCCTGAAAGCCTATCGCGGTGATGTGGTAAAAAGCATTGAGATTTACGGCGACATGCACCGCTATATCCCTGTGCTGGCCAAACAAGCGGGATACAGCCGAATTGGTGAGCAGGTGGTGCAGCACCGCGAGCGCAAATACGGCACCACCAAGTTCGGCCTCAACCGATTCGCCCACGGAATCCTTGACCTGGTGAGTGTCAGTTTTATGGGCCGATTCGGAAAGCGGCCCATGCACTTTTTCGGTGCCTGGGGCCTGGTGAGTTTTCTGCTCGGCTTTGCCTTGACTGTTTACCTTTTCATCGTCAAACTCGTCAATATCTATACCCATGATGAGCACTACCGAGGCATTGTAGAAAAACCGAGTTTTTATCTCGCCCTCACTGCCATCATGGTGGGCACTCAGCTTTTTCTGGCTGGTTTTATCGGCGAGCTGATCAGCCGCTCATCTGCCGACCGAAATCATTACCTCGTCAGCTCCCGCCTCGGAAACTGAACCATGCCTGATATCTACGCCCTGCATAAATACCAGGCTGCTGGCAATGATTTCATTATTCTTGATGGTACAGGCATACTCGATTTTTCGCCCTTTTCTGCCGAATCCATTGCCCGACTTTGCCACCGAAAATTCGGCATCGGGGCAGACGGTTTCATCATTGCTCGCCCGCTTGAGGGCGGGAAAGCCGAGATGTTATACTGGAATAGCGACGGAAACCGCAGTTCTTTGTGCGGAAATGGCCTCCGAGCCACTGCTCTTTTTTGTACGCAGCACATAGGTTTAGGGCCCGAGGTCGAACTTTTGGCCGCAGATGGCTGGCACAAGGTGCAGAAAATAGCCGAGAATTATCTTGAGGCCGAAATGGCCGATGTGCTTGCAATAGAATCTCGGCAAAAGGATTATGTGCTAAACACCGGCTCGCCTCATTTTGTCAGGTTTGTGAATGGAGTTGACTCCCTCGACGTTGATGCAGAGGGCCGCGCCATTCGCCATTGGCCTGAGTTTGAGGCAGAGGGCATCAATGTCAACTTTGCAGCCGAGGCAGCCCCTGGCACCATCCGCATCCGAACCTATGAGCGCGGTGTAGAAGCGGAGACCCTCAGCTGCGGAACAGGCGTAACTGCCGCTGCAATTGCCTACTGCACCATGAAGGGGAGGGTAGGCCGCCAAACCATCAAGGTGCTGGCCGAGGGCGGCCAGCTTGGCGTAACCTTCAACCTCAATGCCGATGGCAGCGCCACTGCTGTCACCCTCGCAGGCCCTGCCTGCCATGTCTTCAGCACCCAGTTCCCTCTCTGACTTTTTTCAGCCTTTCAGGCTAACTTTGCCCCTGACTCTAAGGAATGCGATTGCAAAAGCCGGTTACAGTCGGCGAATTGGCCGAATTTCTCAAGGCAGAGGTGCTCGGCGACCCCGCAAGGCAAGTCCTCGGCCTCAATGAGATTCACAAGGTGGTCCCTGGCGACCTCACCTTCACCGACATCCCCAAGTATTACCGCAAATCGCTCGGCAGTGCCGCCAGCGTAATCCTCATCAACAGCAGGGTAGCGGTGCCCGAAGGAAAATCGCTCATTTACAGTGGGGACCCCTTCAGCGATTTCAACAAGCTCACCATCCTCCTCACTCGCCCTGAATCGCCTGCGTTCTATAGTGACGATGAAGATGATGACAGCCCCGCACATGGCAACCACACCACTTGGGGCGAGGATTGCGTGTTTCATCCAGGCGTGGTGCTGGGCAACAACTGCACCCTCGGCAGCAATGTTACACTCTTCCCCAACGTCGTGCTCTATGACAACACCGTCATCGGCAACGATGTTACCATCCATGCAGGCAGCATCATTGGCGCCCATGCATTCTATTTCAAACGCCGGCCCACGCATTTTGAAAAACTTATTTCCAGCGGCCGGGTAGTCATAGAAGATGGCGTTGAAATTGGCGCACTGTGCACCATCGACAAAGGCGTCAGCGGCGACACCATCATCGGCGAGGGCTCAAAACTCGATAACCACATTCACCTCGGCCACGGGGTGGTCATCGGCAAACGCTGCCTCATTGCCGCCCAGGTGGGCATAGGTGGAAAAACAGTTGTCGAGGATGAGGTCATCATCTGGGGCCAGGCCGGCCTCACTAAAGACATCACCATTGGCGCCAGGGCTGTGATTGCTGCACAGAGCGGGGTATCCAAGTCGCTGCCTGGCGGCCAAACCTACTTTGGCACCCCTGCAAAACCTATTTTCGCCGCCCATCGCGCCATGGTGAAAGACCGCGCTGATAAATCAGCCGAGTAACCCCAAACTCCTCCGGCTTACTTTTTCTTCCCCTTACCC
>CBDTVD010000168.1:0-4885 GCA_965363965.1 uncultured bacterium | reverse complement strand
ATATTTATGGAATGGTACGCCTGAAACCTGGAAGGGAGTTCGAATATTTCAGGCCTAACGGACCTTACAGCGATGAGGGTTTCAGCCTCGCGGCAATTGGCAGCGATTTGTGGGCTGCCTCAGGCGGATGGAACAATTTTTTTGCCCCAACAGCCAATGCACATGGCGTGGCCAAATGGAACGGGCTGGAATGGAAAAGTTTTTCAGCTGAATTAGACCCAAAATATGCACCCTTGAAGGATGTAACTTCCATTACTGCATGGAATGGCCGCCTTTGGATGACCACCTTCGGCAGCGGCTTGGTTGAATGGAAAGACGAAGAAATCCTGAAAGTTTATGATGCCGCAAATAGCCCATTAAAGGGGCCCGCTGGGGCCGCCAGCGATATCAGGCTGGCCAGCGCACATGCTGGTTATGATGGAAACTTATGGGTAACCAATCCTTTGAGCAATTTTACAGTCCATAGCCTTTCGCCATCAGGTGAATGGGACAGCTACTTTGTGGGGGACATTGGCAAAACAGCGTTTGTAAGTATTACCACTGATCGCAGCGGTGGAGTTTGGACGAGCCTTCCGAGAGACGGGGCCATTATCAGCTTTATACCAAAAACACTCAGCCAGAGAATCTACCTGGAAGGAGAAAACAAAGGCGGATTGCCTGGAGCTGGAACCACACCAATCCTCACAGATAAAGATGGCGAAATCTGGGCTGGAAGCACCAATGGCATTTCAGTGGTATATGACCCTGCAGGCACTGCAATGGGCCAGAGTGAGTTTCAGCCCATTTATATTGTAGAAAATGGAGAAACCGGCTATTTGCTCAGCGGTGAGGTGGTTACTGCAATGGCAGTTGACGGAGCTAACCGTAAGTGGGTAGGCACCAAGAAGGGGCTGTGGCTGGTGGCCGCAGATGGAAATAAGATTTTGGCCCACTACACTGAGAGCAACAGCCCCTTGATTAACAATGAAATAAGGAGCCTTGCGATTTTACCAAATACTGGTGAAGTGTTTATGGGCACTGCAATGGGCATGATGAGCCTGAGGGCAGGGGCAACTGAACTGGAAAATGAAGCGGCTGTAAAGGCATATGCTTATCCCAACCCAGTTAAACCTGGATTTGCAGGCGAAATAGCCATCAATGGATTGCCAGCCAACTCAGACATCAGAATTACAGATGCTGGTGGCAGACTGGTATATCAAACGGTATCCCTGGGTAATCAGGCCCTGTGGAATGGCCGGAACCTCGCGGGGCTGCCCGCCAGTTCAGGCGTATATTTTGTTTTTGCAGTAGGCGAAGACTTGATCAGCAAAGAGGTGGCAAAAATCTTGATTCAGCGCTAAGCACCCCCTTTCAATGTTAGTCAGCACCCAGGGGATTGTATTGCGCACGCTGAAGTACACCGATAACAGCCTTATTGCCGACATACTGACACCAGATTATGGAATCCTCGGCTTCATCATAAACGGCATCCATTCAGCCAAAGCCGCAGTTAAGCCTGCGCATCTGCAGATGGGTTCTCTGCTCGACATCATTGCATATTTCAAACCTGAAAGGGAAATCCATCGCCTGAAAGAAATCAGGCTTAACCACCTCTATTTAACTCTGGACCAGCAGCCTGCAAAATCGGCTATTGTGCTGTTTGCATGTGAAGTGCTGCAGCTTTGCACACGCGACGCTGGCCCTCAAGAGGCCATTTACAAATATGCTCGAGATTTTCTCATCAGCCTCGACGCTTATTTCGGCAGCATAGGCGGCCATGCGCTGATGTTTCAGGCGGGGCTTGCATCCCATCTGGGCTTGGTTCCTGAATTGAATCGCAGCCCAGACGAACCGTACTTTTCGATTCCAGCTGGCCGATTCACTGCTCACAAAAATGAATTAGGGGGAACTGGACAAAATGAAATAAGTGAAGAGTTGCTGAGGCTATTTAGAAGCGCCGACAATCCATCTGAAAATTCAACGCAGGTTGATGCGGGGCACAAAGCGCAGCTATTCAAAATTTTAAATGACTATTTTCTCCATCACGTGCCCGGATACCGCACCCCCAAAAGCCTGGGCGTTCTCGCTGACCTGAGCGAAGGCCTACGCAGATAACTTTGCCTGCCCCAGGGCCAATATTCTCCACTTTCAATTGCCTACGCTTTCCATTATCGTCCCTGCTTACAATGAGGGCAACACCATCCATGTAATTCTCAAGAAGATTTTGGACGCTGAGCTCCCTGCGGGCATCGTTAAAGAGGTGGTGATTGTGAACGATTGCAGCCGAGACAATACCCAGCAAGCAGTTGAAAAATTCATCAGTGAAAATTTGGGGGCGAACCTTCAGTTTTTTAGTCACCCGGTAAATCGGGGTAAAGGCGCCGCGCTGCATACCGGTATAAAAGAGGCGACAGGCGATTACATAATTGTGCAGGATGCTGATTTGGAATATGACCCCGGGGAATGGCCAATTCTGCTGAAACCAATTCTGGATGGCCATGCTGATGTAGTCTATGGCTCGCGTTTTCAGGGCGGGAATGCACATCGAATCTTGTTTTTCTGGCATACCATCGGTAACAAATTTCTCCCGCTGCTCAGTAACATGTTCACCAACCTGAACCTGACTGACATGGAAACTTGCTACAAACTTTTCAAGGCCGATGCAATCAAAAGCCTTGACCTGAAAGAGGAGCGATTTGGTTTTGAGCCTGAAGTAACGGCCAAAATCAGCCGAATACCCCGAATCAGGATTTATGAAGTAGGCATTTCCTATTATGGCCGCACCTATGAGGAAGGCAAAAAAATCAGCTGGAGAGACGGCTTCAGGGCCATATGGTGCATCCTGAAATACAATATCTGGGCAGTGCGATGAAAATGAGCAGTGCCCGAGCCTGAGGTTAAGCCAAAGCCTGAATAATATCGGATTTGGTGATTATGCCGTATTCGCCAGAAGCCATTTTGACAAGCACCGCAGCATTTTCACGGTTGATCATTCCGCTCAGCGTTTTATAAGGAGTATCTGCATCCACAAGCGGAAAAGCTTTTTCCATGATTGAACCAACAGTGGCACTGGCAACGTCAACCGATTCAAGCAAAGCTGCATATATCCGGCTTTCTGTAAGTGAGCCGACCATTTCAGCGCCATCGAAAACCACAATTTGGTCCACTTCAGCATTCCGCATTTGGCTTATGGCCTCGCTGACACTGGCACTGGAATCAATGGTAATCAGGTCCATGCGCGGCCGCAAACTCAGAATGTCTGACGCAGTGTTTGCTGATTTCGCCAAAAAACCCCGCTCTCTCATCCAGTCATCGTTAAAAGCCTTGGCCACATACCGTGAGGCGTGGTCAGGGAAAAGCACTACAACAAGGTCATCTTTTTTAAAGTGAGGTGCCAATTGCAGCACACCGGCCATTGCTGCGCCGCAGCTGTTGCCTGCAAGTATCCCTTCCTCCCGAGCAATGCGGCGTGTGAGCACATAAGCGTCTTTGTCGCTTGCTTTTTCAAAACCGTCAATCAAGTCAAAATCGACATTCTGGGGAAGGATGTCTTCCCCTATTCCTTCAATCAGGTAAGGATAAATTTCATCCTCGTCAAATATCCCTGTTTCATGATACTTTTTAAAGACTGAGCCATAGGTATCCACTCCCCAGATTTTGATCGCAGGGTTTTTCTCCTTTAAAAATTTGGCAATGCCAGAGATGGTGCCGCCCGTGCCTACGCCTGTAACAAAGTGGGTAATTTTCCCCGCGGTCTGTTCCCAGATTTCAGGGCCTGTGGTTTTATAATGCGCTTCGCGGTTAGAGAGATTATCGTACTGGTTGGGATAGAAAGAATTGGGAATTTCTTCACTGAGCCGCTTCGACACGGAATAGTAACTCCTGGGGTCTTCAGGTGCAACAGCAGTTGGGCACACAATCACCTCAGCGCCAACAGCTTTCAGCAGATCGATTTTTTCCTTACTCTGTTTGTCGGTGGTGGTAAAAATGCACTTATATCCTTTGATGATTGCTGCCAGGGCAAGGCCCATTCCGGTGTTTCCGCTTGTGCCCTCGATTATTGTACCGCCAGGCTTAAGCAATCCGCGATTTTCTGCATCCTCAATCATGGCGATGCCGATTCTATCCTTGACAGAATTACCGGGGTTGAAACTTTCGAGTTTGGCGTAGACCGGGCAAGGCAATCCTGCAGTAAGCCGATTGAGTTTTACCAGCGGTGTATTGCCTATAGTATCGAGTATATTTTTATGGAGCATCCGAAAATGATATTGCCTGATTGAGGCAGCAGAACAAAGGTAGAAGGCATGCGCTAATGCCGCCCCTGGCCCACTCTATCTTTCCTTCAGCCAACGCTCGCGGTTTTCTTCCTCGCGGGCATTTACGTGGCCGGTGGGCCGCACCAATGGCTCCAGCAGCATAGCCTTGTCATACACAAGCGGGGCGCGGTCATAGCCTGGGGCTGCAATGCTGTCACTCAAAAAAATCGCCTGCTTGGGGCATGCTTCTTCGCACAGGCCGCAGAAAATGCAGCGCAGCATGTTGATTTCATATTTAGCGGCATACTTTTCTTCCCTGTAAAGCATCTCTTCACCAGGCTTGCGTTCAGCACTGGTCATGGTGATTGCTTCAGCCGGGCAGCTCAATGCGCAAAGTCCGCAGCTGGTGCAGCGCTCGGCGCCATTTTCATCACGCTTCAGTATATGGACTCCTCGATATACAGGGCTGAATTCACGCTTTACCTCCGGATAGCGAATGGTTGCAGTCTTTTTGAAAAGGTGCTTGAAGGTGATAGCCATTCCCCCGAGCACAGCTGGCAGATAACTCCGCTCCAGCAGGTTCATCGGCTTCTTTTCTACTTTTTTCGCTCTGTTGGTCAGCTGCAATGGCTTATTTTGGTTTGGGTCTG
>CBDTVD010000167.1:0-4908 GCA_965363965.1 uncultured bacterium | reverse complement strand
ACGAGATAAGGCCACGTGACTGGAGTTCAGACGTGTGCTCTTCCGATCTGGTCAGCCGCTTGTGCACTGAGCTGCCCGATGGCGAGGCCGAGCATGAGCAGTGCTGATTTGGTGAGGGAATTCATAATGTTCTTGTGAGGGTTTTTAGCTGTTGAAAAAATGTAAAGGTTCTGTTGAGTATTTAGAAGTTTTGGTTATTCAAGTGATTTGTACTGCAGGGTGATGTCGCGGACAGTCGTCTGATCTATCGCGCTCAGGTTGCCCTTGGGGATGTTTTTCAAGTCATCAAGTGCAGCTTTTACTGCATCCCTATCACCCAGCTGTGTGGCCGCAAGGAGCCTGTTGACGTACATTTTGCCCGACTTGTTTCCTGCTTTTATCGCGGCTTGATAGAGTTCAACCGCCATGGCATTGTCGAACATCATCAGGTAGGTGTCGCCTGCGAGTTCCTGCAGGGCACCCGTGGGGTCCACTTGCAGATAGGTGATTTCACCTTTGGTAAAAGTTTCATCCAATTCGTTTAAATAGGCAACTGTAAAAACTTTGTCATCTGAAAGGCTGCTGTTGTGCTTCTGCAGAAAGTTATAAATGTTGAACAATTGATTGCGCACGGCCTCAGCCTGATACATTTTGATGTGCACATCCAGCATGGCCCTGTAGTTTTTCAGTTTGTTGGTATATGCATTGGCATCAGCCAGTTCGCTTGGGTAAGTATTGAATTTGTCATACAGTTGGCCGAACTTCAAGATTCCATCGTAGTCTTCGGTGGCAGCGGCAGCAGCGGCGGCATTGCCGAAGAAGGTTTTTCGATAGGCATACAGTGAGCTGAGCATCACATAAAATGGTTTGCCATTTACCGTGATTTTTGCGCTTTGGGGCAGGCCGTCTTTATCCAGCCATAAACTGCCCAATTGTTTTTTAATGCCATCTTTGGCCACCTGGGCCCTGCCCAGTTTCAGCAGCAGGGTGCTTTCTTTGCTGAAAAATGAATAGGCAAAGCATTGCACAGCCATGCGCTCATCGGGTGGCAGTTTAACGTCTGCGCTGATTAATGCAGTGCCTGCCTGATCAAGTTTTTCAATCAGCGGGTCGAGCATTTCTGCAGTGCTCGATTGCGATATCACCGCAAAAGAACTGTCGAGGTTTCCGTGGAGCCTGTAAAACTCCAGGAGTTGCGGGCTATCCGCAGCGGTTTGGTGATGGATGGCGCATAGGATTACAAGCGCCATGAGGAGGGATCTCATAAGCTATATTTCTCCTTTTCGGGCTTTGCGTGAGGGATTTGCTCAGCCTTTTTGGATTTGTTCTCAAGACCAAAGGTATAATCTTTTTTTGCCTCGAAAACCTAAAATGTGGAAAAATATTTATCCACCGAGGCCATCCACCATTTAAACGGTTGAATGCCACATAGTTAACCTGTTGATAACCTTAGTTTATCCACAGTGTTTTCCGGGTGAGAAGGCCATTTTTTTCTTGGCCAACCATGAAAATGAGTCCTCTGGATACACTGCGCAGGTCGAAATTCAGTCGCTGGCCGGGCGATATATCTTCAAAATGCCCCATTTCTCGGCCCAATGCATCCACAATAATGATTCTTTCGGCTGGATGCAGTTCGCCATTGATGATGGTCAATTCTCGGCCATTGCCTTCTATGAATACAGTGAATTGCTCCTGTTCATCCACCTTGATGAACTTGACTGTGTTTTTCGATAGCACTTTATATTCAGGGTCGGCAACAATTCCGCTCGGCCTGAAAGGGACGCTGACATAAAACACATTGCTGGGCGCGTTTGGCCGCACGGCGGTCTTAAAGGTGTCTCCTCGGCTGAAAAAAAGAAGTTCAAGAGGCATGTCCATTACGTGTCCATTTCCCGATGAATTATTTTGCTGAATTTCAATTTTCCATTCGTCGCCTTCAGGCCTGGCAGTTATATCATACACGGGAAAACCTTCTCCATAATACCAGTCGGCAAAGAATCGAGATAAAGATGTATCACCTGCCTTTTCCATGTGCTGCTGAAAATCGAACGGGGTGGCAAAACCGAAAGCCAGACGCGGATCAGAGGCATAATTTTTCAAACCAGCATAAAAAGCTTCGTCCCCGATCAGATTTCTGAGCATGTGCAGCAACTGGGCGCCTTTTTCATAGGTTCGCTCATTGTCAAAGATTCGGGGGATTGAGGTTGTGTCAGGCACATACACGCTGTTTACCTCAGCACGCAATGCTACTTTCCGGCTTTCCAGCAGCCAGGGCAGCGCACCTTCCGGCTTCAGTTTTTCATATGCCAGGTATTCTGAATAAGTGGCAAAGCCTTCGTTAATCCAGATGGTGTTCCAGCTGGCGCAAGTGATGTAATCACCAAACCACTGGTGGGCAAGCTCATGGGCAATCAGGTCAAAGCCCCAGTTAATCACAAAACTGATCGTCTGATGTTCCATTCCGCCGCCGCGGGTAAACTGGGCGTGGCCATACTGCTCCCTGCTCCAGGGGTAGGGGCCAAAAATCTCTTCGAATAAGCCGAGTAATTCCGTGGTTTGTTTTTGCCCGTCATCTGCTTTTTGGGCATCCCACGGATAGGCATAATCATGGATGGGGAAAGTGCCCAGCTTTCCCTGGTAAAGCGTATCAAACTGGATGTATGGCGCTGCAGCAACACCCACCAGGTATGGGGCTATTGGGTATCGGTGCGTGTAGGTGTAAGTGCGCAAACCTGCTGCAGTTTCAATTTTTTGCAGCAATCCGTTGCTCACGCCTATGAAATCTGATTGTGCAGGCAAGGAAATTCGGACAGTTACTGAGTCTGCTTTGTCGCCTAAATCCTGCCTGCAGGGCCACCACTCTCTGGCACCATAGGGCTCGCTGAGCGTCCATAACAGCGTGTCGCCATTGTGCTCTCTGAAATAAAAAACTCCCCCCGATTGCGGCGGTGTAGCCCGATAGAAAATGGTTATGGTGGCTTGCTGCTGCGGATACATTGGGGACAGCAGTTTAACAATAAGTTTGTTACCTGCATGCTCCGCGGCGAACTCTGCTTCGCCATTGTAATCAAGCGAATCAATGCTGATGGCCTGGCTGCAATCGAGTTCAATCTGCTGAAGGGTATCGCTTGCAATCAGCCGGATATTGACGCTTCCCCTCAGTGATGGATTATGGCGAAGTGAATAGTCTGGAATAATCGTCAGGTCATAATGTTCAACATGATAGGCCCGCAAGCCAGGTGCGGGTGCAAGCACAGCGGGTAAATCCCTATGGCAGACGCCGTGCTGGGCCAGCAGTGCCCACGGCCAAAGGAAAAGAAAAATGATGACGAACCGATGCAAAATGAACCAGATGGGGGAATATCAGTAAAGCTAAGCAACCTTTGCACCCAAAATGATGCTGAAAATATATGGGGCTGTTTTGCTCCTCGCCCTCTCTGCCTGCAAAAATGGAGGCACAGGTGCCGAAACCGATGGAGCAGATTCATCAAACACCACTCTGGGCCACAACCAGACGGAAGAGGCGGATGGACAAAAAAGTGAAAAAGAACTCCAGATGTCCACATATGACCCCAGCCCTGACCGGCCATATCCTTATGAGAGCGGCATGATTGAATATCGTTATTCTGGTGCATTTGATGGCACACAAAAAGTATGGTTCACCAACCATGGAAAAGACTTCAGGGTAGAGGATTCATACGTCAATATGGCTTCGCCGACACGGGAGCCCAGGGACATCATATATATTCGGCATAATAACCGCAGCTTTTATATCAGCCCAAGCCGAAAACTCGGTTTTGAGGTGAAGGAGAAATCTGGCGCAGTCAACCTTCTTCAGCAAATCAACACCATGGGGATTGACAGTGCCATGCGGCAGAACAAATACACGGTTAAAGGCAGCCAGAATGTAGATGGCAAACAATGCATCACCTATAGCAGTGCCGACAGCAGTGCCCAGTTCTGTTTCTGGAACGGCATCAATGTTAAAACCGACATGGCCTATGGCAAAGGAATCAGATATACCCTGACTGCTGAAAAAATTGACGAGAATGCCAGGGTCAGCAGTGAGATGTACGCCTTGCCAGAGGATGTAAAAATCGTTTCACGGCAGCAGTTCGATAACAAAAACTTTACTAATTAAGCCCTGCCGCTGCTGTGCCAAATGACTTTTATGAGCGAGTTTGGGCAGTGGTGCGGCTTGTGCCAAAGGGCAGGGTTACCACCTATGGGGCAATCGCCTATTACCTGGGCAGCGGCGGCAGTAGCCGGATGGTGGGCTGGGCCATGAACAATGCACATGGGCAAACGCCTCAGGTGCCTGCCCACAGGGTGGTGAACAAATCGGGGCTGCTGACCGGCAAATTCCACTTCGAAAATGAATACATGATGCAGGAACTGCTGCAGAGTGAGGGGGTTACAGTACTTCAAAATCAAGTCTGCGATTTTGAGAAATGCTTTTGGGACCCTGCTGAAAATTTGCCTGAAGGGGGGTATTGAAAATAAGGCACAGGTATGTTTACAGGAATCGTTGAGGCGTTGGGCCATGTCGAAGAAATTAAAGCAGAGGGGGGCAACATCACCCTTACCATATCAAGTGGCATATCAGCTGGGCTGAAAATCGACCAGAGTGTCGCGCATAATGGCATCTGCCTTACGGTTACAGAAATGGGCGATGGCTGGCACCGCGTTACGGCAATCGACGAAACAATCGCCAAAACCACCATTGGTGAGTGGACTCAGGGCCAAAAGCTGAACCTGGAGCGAGCCATGAAACTGGGCGACCGGCTGGATGGCCACTTTGTGCAGGGACATGTTGATGGCACGGGGCGGGTGACAGCCATATCTCAGCAGCAGGGAAGCTATCGGATAGAGGTGGAGTATCCAGCGCAATTTGCCCCGCTGATGATTGAAAAAGGCAGCATCTGCCTG
>CBDTVD010000166.1:0-4919 GCA_965363965.1 uncultured bacterium | reverse complement strand
AAAAACCGTACAAAATCCAAACTTTATAATGGACAACCCCCCACCCCTCCCCCATACCTTTGCGCCAGTGTGGGGGGAGGAGCCGCTGGCTTTCAGCTCGACATTTTGAATCTGCCATGCAGCAACTGCACTTTAACCGGGTAACCATCGCTGGCCTGCTGATTACGCTGGGCATCGTTTTCGGCGACATCGGCACATCACCGCTCTATGTGTTCAGGGCCATTCTGGGTACCAATACCATTGATGAGCAGGGGGTGCTGGGCTCGCTGAGCTGCATCATCTGGACAATGACGCTGCTGGCAACAGGAAAGTACATATTGCTGACAGTGCGGGCTGACAACAAAGGTGAGGGCGGGATACTGAGCCTCTATGCTCTTGTCCGCCGAAAGGCGCCCTGGCTGGTGATACCTGCGCTGATTGGGGCCAGCATGCTGCTGGCCGATGGGTTTATCACCCCCCCTATCAGCGTTACCTCGGCAGTTGAGGGGCTGCGGATTCTTTCGCCCAACATCCCTGTGGTGGCCATTGTGGTGGTGATCTTGGTGGGGCTGTTCAGTTTTCAGCAGTTCGGTACCAAGGTGGTGGGTCGGGCATTCGGCCCGGCGATGCTGGTGTGGTTCACCATGCTGGCGGTGCTGGGTTTCAGCCAAATCAGCCAGAACTGGATTGTACTGCAATCGCTCAACCCCATGCGGGCGTTGGATTTTGTCATTAATTACCCGCGAGGGTTCTGGCTGCTGGGGGCCGTATTTCTATGTACCACAGGGGCCGAGGCACTGTATAATGACCTGGGCCACTGCGGCCGAAAAAACATACAGGCGGCGTGGGGCTATGTCAAGCTTTGCCTGCTGCTGAATTACTTCGGGCAGGGGGCTTGGCTGCTGAACCACATCGGGCAGAGCCTGGGGGCCGAAACTGGCAATGCCATCAACCCAGGGCTGGATACCAATCCGTTCTTTGCCATTATGCCCGATTGGTGGCTGATACCGGGGATAATCATCGCCACCCTCAGCACCATCATCGCCAGCCAGGCACTGATTACTGCAAGCTATACGCTTATCAGTGAGGCTATGCGCTTGAACCTGTGGCCCAAAGTCCGAATCGAGTATCCCACCAATCTGCGGGGGCAGGTGTACATCCCCAGCATCAACTGGATACTGCTGTGCGGCTGCATTTTCATTGTACTCTATTTCCGTGAGAGCAGCCGAATGGAGGCTGCCTATGGCCTGGCCATCACCAGCACCATGATGATGACCAGCATTCTGCTGGGCTTTTGGCTCAGCCTGCGCAAGGCACCCAGGGCGTTGGTGATAGGTTTGCCTGCGCTTTTCCTCACCATCGAGGGCATTTTTCTGGTCGCCAATTCGCACAAGTTTGTCGAGGGCGGATGGGTGGCCTTCGCTTTTGCAGGCATCATGATTGTTATCATGTTTACCTGGTTCAGGAGCCGAAAAGTGAAAAACCGATTTGTGGATTTTGTGCGCGTGGATAAATACCTCCCCCAGCTGACCGCCCTCAGCGAGGACAAGAGCATTCCCAAGTTCGCCACAAACCTGGTCTTCCTCACCAGTGCCGATTACAGCCATGAACTTGAGCAGAAAATAGTCTATTCCATTTTCAACAAGCAGCCCAAGCGGGCCGACACCTACTGGTTTCTGCACGTGGATGTGCTGGATGAGCCGCACACCATGGAGTATCGGGTAACCACACTGGTGCCAGAGAAAATTTTCAGGGTCGAGTTCCGGCTGGGCTTCCGGATGGAGCCGCGTGTGAGCCTCTACTTCAGAAAAGTGATTGAGGACCTGACGCGCAACAAAGAAGTGAGCATCATGAGCCGGTATGAAAGCCTGGCAAAATTCAATGTAGTGGGCGATTTTCGCTTTGTGGTGATTGAGCGCATCCTGAGCCGAGATGTGAAACTCACCACCCTGAATAAAATGGTGATGACCCTATACAATGCGCTGAAAGGCATCAGCCTCTCGGAGAGCAAGGCATTCGGGCTGGATACCAGTTCGGTTACGCTGGAAAAGGTGCCGCTGGTATCGCCGCGTCCGCAGAATGATGTGGTGCTGACAAGGGTGGGTTAAAGTGCCCGCTCGATGTCCTCACCCTCGCCGGCCATAGCGGCCTTGTCAGCAATTTCTTTGTCGCTGAGGGGGACATCGCCGCCGCCGAACTTGGTATCCTTGATGAATTCGCTGGCATAGATGAACTCTTTGAGTTCTTTGTTATCGGCATTGCGGATGTCCACTGGGCTGCCTTCCCAATGTTTGAGGCCCTGGTGGAGATACATGATCCAATCGCCGATTTCCAGCACGCTGTTCATGTCATGGGTATTGATGATGGTGGTGGTGCCGAATTCATCGGTTATTTCTTTCACCAGGTGGTCAATTACGATGGCCGTTTTGGGGTCGAGGCCGCTGTTGGGCTCATCGCAGAAAAGGTACTTCGGCTTCAGGGCGATGGCACGTGCCAGTGCTACGCGCTTGCGCATCCCCCCGCTGATTTCATCGGGATAAAGATGCTTGACATTGTGGAGGTTGACGCGGTCGAGGCAGAAATCCACCCTGGCCACCATTTCTTTTTTCGACATGCCGGTGAACATTTTCAGGGGAAATGCCACATTGTCGAGGACGCTCATGGAATCAAAAAGAGCTGAGTACTGAAAAAGCATACCCAGTTCCTGGCGGAGTTTGCGTTTCTCGCCCACTTTCATGCGCACAAAGTCTCGGTCATCATACAGTATTTTGCCGCTGTCAGGCTTCATCAGCCCGACGATGCACTTCATCAGCACGGTTTTGCCGGAGCCTGAGCCGCCAATGATCATGTTGCACTTGCCCTCCTGAAACTGCCCGCTGATGCCCTTGAGGACATTGTTGTCTCCGAAACTTTTCTTTACCTCTTTTAACTCTATCAACGCCGTGTGGCAAATGTAACCCCGATAGCGGGGCGAAGGTTGCTTTGGGGCAAAGGGAGTTTTAAAAGTTTAGTCCTGGCGCTCCCCTCGGGGGGCTATACAGTCAGGTCATTCTCTGCCACCAAATCCGTGGGCCAATCGGCGAGGGCGGCTGCGGCGGCATAGGTGGAGCGGAGAAAGGCGAGCAGCACGCCTTCAGGATCAGCTGAGGTGCGTACGGCGGCATAGGGCAGAAATGCCTGGGGGCTGCCATTGGCCATGCGCCAAATGGCATCGAGGGGCTGGATTTTGCTGTCGGCCAGGGCATCGGGTGAGGGCCAGGCATAGGCGTAGTATCCTGCTTCTTTCACTTCGTCGTCGCCGGCCCAGAACCCGTGGCTGATGACTTCGTGGCTATACGCCTCGGCGGCGACCCCAGTCGCACCTGGCATTTCAGGGGCGCGGGGGCCGCTGAATCGCGTTACGGCAAGGTCGAAGCTGTGCCAGAAGAAATGTACTGGGCTGACTTTGCCCATAAACTCCCCGCTGAATCGCTTGAAAACTCGGTCTGTCCAAGCGAGAATTTCATAAAACCTGCCGACTGCCTCGGCATCATAGGTGTGGTGCTGGGTGTCCTTGCGAAGGGGATGTGGTCACTCAGTTCATAAGGGACGGCAGCGATTTCTGCCTCTGCGCCGAGGGTTTTCAGGTTGGCCATCAGTTCGCTGTAGAAGTCGGCGACAGTGAGGCCATCTTGGAGGTGAAAATGGAGATGCTCGCCATTGCTGCAGGTGATCAGCAGGCAGTGCTGCTGAAAATCGAAGTCAATGGAAAAATTGCCATCGCCCCTCGGCATGGGGCCAGTGCCGAGTCCGCAACTGGTTACATAGAGGGGGACATTCCACCAGTGGTTTCGATAAGGCATCAGCGCGAGGCGTACTTTGCCAACTATCTGCGCATATCGGTGCAGGGTTTCCTTGGTATCGGCCCAGGGGGCAAGGGGAAGTGCGGGGAGTGCGGGGGCAGCCATTTCGGGGGCGAACTTACGGCGCAGGATTCGGCCTCAATTACCGCTATGTTTGTCCAGTGCCCTACCAATAATGGTATAACTGGATTGAAGATAGCGGATTGCGTGATGCATAGCGTCGGGGACTTGATTGAGGTCTACATAATTAAGCACAGAATACAAATTGCCCTTGAAAATTTTCCAGTGCATCAATGGCAAGTCGCTTTGAATCGTTGAAGGATTGAGAGTGATTGATGGAGACCCAAATGAATAAAACTCTCCACCAAACCATTGAGGGTTCACTTCAAAATGGTGCGAAATGCACCGCCATTTAACAATATTTGCTGCCGATGGAATAGTGGTGGGCAGCGGGGGGCCAGGCTTTTGGTCTGTAACCAAAAATGAAAGTTCGAAAGTATGCCAGAGCAAACCCACAAAGGTGGATTCAATAGTCAACTCTTTACGGAATGTATTTAAAGCATTGTAGGCAAAAATAAGGCTTTTTAGAATCTGATGGGGCACACTAAAAGAGGAAACATTATTCTCAGAATACAATATGTCCTCCAGGGGCTTGACAAATTGAAGATAGGGGTATATATCCACTTGCTGGCGTGTCCTCTCAAGATACTGGTTTACCCAAATTACCAAATCCATTGGGCACATTGTGCCAATTAGCACCTCGCGGGCAACCATAACATTTCTCGAAATAATTTCGACTCTATTCGATATTATTGATACATGTATTTCGAACTGGAGGTGATTTAATTTGAGTGGGCCAGTCGTGAACCCTCTTGCAGTAGGCAAAAGGGCGACATCGTGCCATGCTGAGATTTCGTTTTTAGGAGTGAGGGCCCATTTGATGAGGCCTACAGCAGCCAAGTGGCCATGCAAAAGTTCTTTTGCCACTTGGTAAGTGGATTCGAAGGATGGAAATGAAGGCATAGATTGCAAAAATATAGCGTGGCCATGAAATGATAATCAACTGATCAGCAGCTGCTGCAGTGCCCATTCATTCAC
>CBDTVD010000165.1:0-4939 GCA_965363965.1 uncultured bacterium | reverse complement strand
CCCTGCGCAAAATTCTCATCAGGCGGCACGTGGACCCCACTCTGCGGCCTTTTTTGATGGCGCTGCTGAATGTGATTGCCAAGCTGCTGCTGTTTTTGACAGCGGCCGGCATCATGGGTTTTCAAACCACCAGCTTTGTGGCGGCACTGGGTGCATTTGGTCTGGCAGTGGGCCTGGCTTTGCAGGGGTCGCTTTCCAACTTTGCTGGCGGAGTGCTTATTCTGCTGTTTAAACCATTCAAGGTCGGCGATTTTATTGAAAGTCAGACCAATAAAGGCACGGTTTGCAGGATAGACCTGCTCTACACAAGCATCCAGACAAACGATAACAAACTGATCAACATCCCCAATGGAGTGCTCAGCAACAATCCGGTGATAAATTATACGGCCAACCAAACTCGGCGGATTGATTTGATTTTGAATGTCGCCTATGAGACAGACTTGGATTTGCTGGAAAAAACGCTGAGCAAACTTGCCCTTGAGGCCGAATATGTACACGATGACCCTGCACCGATAATCGGCATTTCAACCTTCGGCGACAGTTCCATTGACATTGAATTTTGGTTTTGGGTGGACACTGAAAGTGCAGTGATGGCAAAAAGAGACATGCAGCGCAGAGTGCATGATTCATTCGAGGAGAACAAAATCAGCATACCATTCCCTCAGCGTGAGGTTCGTGTTGTGGGCGATGCATTTGCTGGCCAGAAAGAAGAGCAAACCAGGGCGGCCAACAACAATGCAATTGCTGGAGCCATCAGGGCAGCAGCCGACTAATCGGCTTCCTCTTTATGCGCTGTGGGCATTCCAGGCTGCTGTTGTAGGGCTCAGCCTGGGCAATCCATTTTTCTGGGATGCGCCGCTCAGCAGTGCCCACGCCCAGCACTGGCTTGCTGATGGGCCGGGCTATTTAATCCTGCCCGCGACTATGGATGCAGGTCATCCGCCGCTGTGGGGGCTTTGGCTTGCGGGCTTCTGGCGCGTGTTCGGCACCAGCTTGGCGTCGGCACATCTGGCGGTGCTGCCCTTTCTTTTGCTCGGCGGCTGGGGATGGTGGCGGATTTCGCAGATTTATGTATCGTCCAAATTGATGTGGGCATCAGTGGTGTTTTATGCACTTTTCCCTCCGCTGCTGGCCCAGAGTACCGGGTTGGGCATTGACCCTGCGCTTGCCGGTTTGGCCATCGCCTTGTGGGCGGCCTGCGCCTGGAATCAGAAACTTTGGGCGATGGTACTGGCCGCTGCATTGGTGCTGATGAATCAGCGGGCTGCATTGCTGCTGCCAATGATGTTTATGCTCGGGCCATCGGGCCGATTTGCTGGCGGCGCTGGAATTTTGATGGCTGCTGCCTGGTATGGCTGGCACTCCCTGCAAACGGGCTGGGTACTGTCTCATCCAGCTTCTGCATGGCAGGGCCATCGCGGTTTGAGTGAATGGAGCGAAATTCCCCAGAGAATTATTGCGACAGGTTACTACATGATTTGGATGGCTGGCGCGCCGGCTGCAATAATCATGGTTTACTGGCGACGGCTCCGCACACTGCCCCGAGCATTTCTTGGGGGAGTGGCTGCATTGCTTGTTACCCACATTGGGGCCATGCTGCTGCTGAGCAATCCTATTTCTCCCCGATATCTGATTGTGCCGGGCCTGGCCATTACAATTGCCGCCTTGGCAGTGCTGAAAGCGGGCAAGCCAGCGGCGCTTGCCTTAGCCCTGATTTTAGCCGGCGCAGTTGTGCCCCACATCATTTTTTTTAATCCCCCCACGGCCAATGCCTGGGATTGCACGCTTGCCCACCTGCCATACTTTGAGGCCGAGGAATTGATGAATGAAAAATTAAAGGATGCTGGGATAACACCGGCTGAAATTTCGGCACGATTCCCCATGCGTGCACCTCGGCGGCTGACCCATCTCCAAAAAGACTCAACCGAATTGGATTTTGCCACCCTAAATGGCAGCACCTTTGTGCTTTACAGCAACCTGAGCAACGATTACAGCCGTGATGACCTGCGGGCCATCAGCCGAATGAATAGAGTGCTGACTGTGAAGCGTTATCCTTTTGAGATTTCCCTGATGAAAAAGCCCTATGTGCAGATGCCCCATACCAAACTCTTGATATTGCTGCGCCATGGCCACTCCCCCGATGGATCGCCGGACAGCACTCGGCCCATAGATGAGGAAGGGATGGCAGAGGTAAAAAAGTCGGCTGAAGCGATAAAGAGTTCGGGCATTATGCCCGATTTGATAATCAACAGCCCCGCCACCCGCACGGCGATGACCGCTGCATTGGCTGCTGAGGTGCTCGGCCACACTGGAAAAACGCATGAGGACAGCCGATTGTACTATAAAACATCTCCCGATTATGCAGCGGTGATATCCCAGGCGGATGATGATGCAGATGTGCTGATGATTGTCGGCCACAACCCGCTAATATCGAATTTTGCCAGCGACTACCTGAAAGGGGGACACCCAGAAATGAGAACCGGTGATGCCGTGGTCATCGAGTTGCCGATTGACCATTGGGCTGACCTTGAGCCAGGCGCAGGCACGCTGATCCCTGTTGAGAAATAGTACCGCTGATGGCGTCAGTTACCGCATTGGGGGCCATGTCCGGCACATCGGGTGACGGGCTTGATTTGGCTTTGGTCAACTTTACGGAAACAGAGCAGGGGTTTTCTTTCGACATTCTCAAAGCCGAGACGATAGACAATGACCCGTGCCTGGCCCAGGAAGTCGAGGAAGCCCACACCTTCAGCGGAGAGCGACTTTTGAAACTCCACTCCAGATACGGCAATTGGATGGGCACCAAAATAAATGAGTTTCTGGGTGATGTGATCAATCAGCCGTTATTAGCTGGCATTCATGGCCCGACCATTTTTCATTCACCTGGCGACGGACTGAGTTTTCAGCTGGGGCACGGGGGCATGGTTGCGCAGGCCTCAGGGCTGCCGTGCGTTTCAGATTTCAGAATGAGCGACATCGCAACGGGAGGGCAGGGTGCACCGCTGGTGCCAATAGGTGACGAATTGCTTTTTGGCGAGTATGATGCCTGCCTCAACCTGGGGGGCATCGCCAACATCAGCATTCGGACTGGGAATGGCACCAGAGAGGCATTCGACATATGCCCTTGCAATCTGTTGCTGAACTCCATTGCCCGATTGGCAGGATTGAACTACGACGATGGGGGAATGCTGGCCCGCAGGGGAAATGTAAATCAAGTTTTGTTATGGCAGTTCAGCCAATGGCCGCACTATCAAAACAGGCCCAGGCCGAGTTTGCACAAGCCTGAAATTGAGGAATACTTCGACAAAAAAATTGAGGAATCTGGGTTGAGCACCGAAGATAAAATGGCAACAGCGGCGGCGCACATTGCCAGCCAGATTGATGCCTGCACAGCCCAGGGGATGCGGGTACTTGTAACAGGGGGCGGCGCGTGGAACAAACATTTAATCAGCCAAATGCGCAGGGCTGATTATCAAATTCCCAAAGCAGAAATAGTGGATTTTAAGGAGGCGGTTGTTTTTGCCCTGCTCGGCCTGCTCAGGTGGCAGGGCAGGGCCAATGTGCTGAAATCCTCAGCACCATTGCCAGTTGCCGGGGCAGTATATCTGCCCTCGAAGATTTAAAACCTCTTGTCAGGCCCTTTAGGCTGCCAGCATCACAGCTGTGCAAAGCCTGGGCATGGAATGGCTTTCCACTTTTTGTTGCGCGTATGGTTGAAATTGGGCAGCTCGACCACCAAACTCAACTCATGGGCACCGCGAGCCGCTTCGCGCGCACCGCTTACAGTGATATCATAACTGTAGCCGAATTGGAGCACATCATACTTAATACCGAGCATGGCTGTGAGTGCATCACTGTTCGGCGAGGTCTGCCGATAGCTGATGCCTGCCAGAAATACATTTTTCTGAATGTAGGCCCCGAAATTTATCTGTGTGAATTTGCCCTGGCGCTGAAAGAGCAGATTAGGGGTGATGAAGGCTGATGGGTCTCGCTTGTAGCCATCCAGTGCCAGGCGCATTCCCAGGTGGGCAGTGTATTTCCTCGGCAGCACGCTTTCAGGGTTGCCAAAAAAACTCTGGCCTGGCTCAATCAGGTGATGAATGGCAATTCCGCCATAAAAATTTCTGGTATATGCAAGTGCACCGAAGTTGAAATCGGGGCTGAACCGCGTGCGCTCATTGGCAGGCCGCTGCTCTTTGGTTTCATAAATCTGGCCATATCGGGGGCTGAATTGGTCGGGGAAGGTGAGCCTGTCCCAATCAACTCGCCGCTGAAATCCGCCTGCCTGCAAGCCGGTTTTCACGATGAAGTAATCATATTTGTCATCATTGAAAATGATGTCGTAATTATAGCCAATGCTGGTGTAAAGGGTACTCAGGCGGCCATCCCCGGCTTTGTCATACCAAATTTGCGCACCAATGCCGCCCCCGATTTTATCGAAGTGCTGGTCATAGCTGAGCGAATAAGTATTGAATGCTTTGTCAACTCCATACCACTGAAGCCGATAGGAACTGGCAAACCGTGCACCCTCAGCCGACCCAATAAGGCCCGGATTCAGGTAAACAGGGTTCTGATAAAACTGAGTGAATTCGGGGTCTTGGGCATTCAGGTGGGTGAATGGGGCCAGCAGCGCAGCACTCAGGGCAAAGAAGGGGATGAAACGCTTCATCATTTAGGGATACAATATTACAACACAGACGGCGGAGGTTGACCAAAGGATGCATCTCGGCAATAAATTTGTCTATGTAAGCGATAGGGTTGATTGAGCGTTGCTCAATTTTGCATCTTCCTCATTTTCTCTCATGCTTCTCCGTTTTCGTTTTCATCTTGCTTTTTTTATGCTGCTGGCGATTGTTCAGCCTGCAATTGCGCAGCCCGGCAAACTTTCGTCTGCTGGCAAAACGCCGCAGCAATCGCAGCTGAAAACAGGGAATTGGAA
>CBDTVD010000164.1:0-4956 GCA_965363965.1 uncultured bacterium | reverse complement strand
GGGTTTGCTCATCGCTCAAGTCGAGCGCTTTTTTCAGGTAATCGGCCTTTTCTTTCAGTTCATCTCCGGTTTTGCCGCCATCATCCTTTTTCCCATCAAGGCTGAAGAACTTTTTCAGCTGCTCCTCACTGAGGATTTTGGCGAGTGCCTCCTTATACCGAGTTTCTTCTTTACGCAGCAATTCATCGGCATCTTTTCCTCCGCGTTTTTTTATTGACTCCAGATTTTCGTTGTGGGTTTTGATGGCATCCATCAGCTGACGGGTTTGCTCATCGCTCAAGTCGAGCGCTTTTTTCAGGTAATCGGCCTTTTCTTTGAGGAGCTGACGCTCATATTCTTCCTTATTTTTCCTGTTGGTGGCAGTGTCCTCTTCAAATTTCTTATCGGTGATTTTATCCTTATCACGCTTATACTTCATTCTTTCTTTCCAGTTTTTGCCGAAATCCCTCCATCCGCGGGCAGGTTCATCAGCAGTTGGCGAAATGACAACTGAGCCGCCGCTGATGGCTTCAACTGGATGTGCGGGCACGGGGAGCACCTGTGCATTTGAGGTAAGTGAGCCGAAAAGGGCCACTGCAGCAGTGGATGCTGTCAAGAATAAAAATTTAAGTTTCATGTGTATGTTGTGCGGTGGATTATACAAATTTAGGCCCTGATGGGTATTGCTGTGCCGAGATTATTTTTCGGCTTGCCGAATTTGACGCCACTTTTCCAGCTGCTGGGCACTCAGGAACCCTTTCAATTGATCATTGAAACGCTCGTGCTCCTGTTTCATCCGCAGATGTGCGGCTTGGGTGTCATCGGCCAGTTTTTCTTTGATCAGTTTGATGTTGAGTGCGTGGTTCTTCATCGCATCCTGCAACTGCTGGGCTTGTATTTCCGTCAAGTTTAGTTCCGCTTTAAGATTCTCGATTTTGCCCTGCAGGTTGTGCTTGCCTGCAGGCGCTGATGATTGGCGAAACTGTGCCCATTTCTGCCGCTGCTCATTGCTCAGCACAGCGTCAATCTGGGCCCTGACTTCTGCCCGCTTGGCCTTGATTTGTGCCGAATCTTTCATCTGGCGCGCCTCCTTGATTTTTGGTCGGCTGTCTTTAAAAATGGCTGCAATCTGTTTCTGCTGGGCATCAGAAAGATTTAACACGCTGTCCATCACATTCAGGCGCCCCATGCCATTGCGGTGAGGATGAGCCTGAGCCTGGCTGGCCATTGGCGCCACACTGAAAACGACGGAAAAGGTGAGGGCCGCGAGGGTGAGCCCAATTGATTTTACTTTCTGGTTCTTCATTTTTGTGTCTTGGTCTATGCAGTGATAGACTTGCGCCATGCCCCCGGGTTTAATGCCAGGGGCAAAAAAAAGCGATGCCCCATTTAGTATAGGGCATCGCCTAAAGTATTTAGTGCGTTTTTTTGATCAGCCTTTGGGGGCTGCACCCAAAATTTCTTCAGATGCGCCCGCGCTGTATTTCTCGAAGTTTTTGACAAAGCGGCTGGCCAATTCCTGAGCCTTTGTGTCAAAAGCTTCCTTGTCCTCCCAGGTGTTCCTCGGGGTCAGAATTTCCGCAGGCACATTGGGGCAAGTCTGCGGCACGCTGAGGCCGAATATCTCATCCTGCCTGTAATTAACGTGCTCAAGCTGCCCATTGAGTGCCGCGTGAATAAGCGCCCGAGTATTCGGCAAACTGATGCGGTGCCCAATGCCAAATGGTCCGCCAGTCCACCCTGTGTTCAGCAGCCAGACTTTCACATTGCTTTCTTCCATCTTTTTGCCGAGCATTTCGGCATATTTGGTGGGGTGCAAGGGGAGGAAAGGTGCGCCAAAGCAGGCCGAAAATGCTGGCTGAGGCTCGGTTACCCCTGCCTCAGTTCCAGCGACTTTTGCTGTGTATCCGCTGATGAACCAATACATGGCCTGTGCCTTTGTCAGTTTGCTGATCGGGGGCAATATGCCGAAAGCATCGGCTGTCAAAAAGAAGATGTTTTTTGGTGCCTCACCAATGCTGGGGTTCAATGCATTGTCTATGAAATTCAGCGGATAAGCCGCACGCGTATTTTCGGTTTTGGCTATGTTTGAATAATCGGGCACACGGCCGCCGGGCAAAAAGTTGATGTTTTCCAGCAGGCTGCCGAACCGGATGGCATTCCATATCTCTGGCTCACGCTCTTGGCTGAGGTTGACCACTTTTGCATAACACCCGCCTTCAAAGTTGAAAACCTTGTCAGTGGTCCAGCCGTGCTCGTCATCACCTATCAGCATGCGCTCTGGGTCGGCGCTTAATGTGGTTTTTCCTGTGCCGCTGAGGCCGAAAAAGATGCAGGTATCGCCGGCTTTGCCCACATTGGCACTGCAGTGCATGCTCAGCACGCCCCGCTCTTGTGGCAGAATGTAATTCAGTACGCTGAATATTCCTTTTTTAATCTCTCCCGTGTAACCTGTTCCGCCGATGAGGATGATTTTGCGTGAGAAGTTAATGATGGCGAAATTGCTCTGCCTTGTACCGTCCACCTCAGGGTCGGCCATAAAACTGGGGGCAGCCAGGATATGCCATTCGGGCTCGAAGTTTTCCAATTCCTGCTTTGTCGGGCGGAGGAAAAGGTTATAGGCAAACAGATTCTGATAGGCCCCTTCAGCCACAACCCTGATTTTGAGGCGATATTCATCAAGTGCGCAGGCATATGCATCACGGATGAAAACTTCCTTGCCGTTGAGGTGGCTTACCACCTTGTCATAGAGTGCCTCGAATTTGTCGGCATCAAACTTAAAGTTGACATCGCCCCACCAAACAGTGTCGGCAGTAACGTCATCATATACGATGAATTTATCTTTTGGGCTGCGGCCTGTAAACTTTCCTGTGTCGGCTGCCAGGGCACCATTTTCAGCCAGAACCCCTTCGCCCCTGATGAGTGCCTGCTCTACCAGCTGGGCTGGTGAAAGGTTCCAATGCTGGTTTTCGCTTCCTTTATCAAGGCCGAGGTCGGCGGTTACATTCCGCGTCTTGGCTGGTGAGGCCGTCATTGTATCCATGGATATATCTGCTTATTGAGGAATAAAAATAGAGGGGGCAAAAATACACTTTGGCACTGCAAGGGGCAAAAAACCCCTCAAGCAGAGGTGAGCAGCAAAAAAAACCCTGCCAGCTATTCCATCAGTGCGGGAAGCAGGCAGGGCAAAGTAAAAGTTGGTTGTGCTGCAGTGCAGCATGGGCCTTTGCACACAAAGGTGCCTTGCCGGCACACCCGCAGCGCGGGCCAAAAGGAATTTACATTCCTTTCTTCATCATATTCATCTTGGTCATGCTGTCATGCATCATGCGCTGCTCGGGGGTCATGGTGTCGTGGTCAGCCATGTTGTGGTCATGGTTCATCTCGGTGTTCATGTCCATCATGGTGTCTTGCATCATGTCGTTGTTGTCCATGTCACCATCGTTGTTGTCATCGCAGCTGCTGATTGCAAGTGCGCCACCCAGCATCATGGCCAGGAAAAGGAGTTTTTTCATTTATTGGTATTTGGTTAAAGAAAGCTATTGGATGGCTGGCAGCCTGAAATTTCCGAAAGGAAAAGAGAACTCACTGGGGAAGCGTATCTGCTTTCCCTGAGTCTTTTACAACCAGTACGGTATCATTGAAAAAATCCTCGGCTCCCTCCAGCGCATTGTTGCGGACGCTGTCCAGGGCCATGGAATCCTGGGGGGTTACCCCCATCTCATTTTCGTCTTCAGTGGTGCTGCTGCAGCCGGCGAGGCCAAAAACGGCCAAGCATAAAGCCATGCCCAGCAAGCATTTATGAGAAAGGTTCCCCATCAAATTTAAAGCGGCGCAAAGTTAAGCATGCGCAGCTCAAATTATTTCTGCCTGAAAAATATGGAGATCGGCACCCCCGTAAACTCAAAATGCTCGCGCAATTTATTTTCCAGATATCGCCTGTAATTCTCTTTTACATATTGCGGGTGATTGGTAAACATGGCGAACATGGGTGCATGGCCAGGCAGTTGAGTCGCATATTTTATCTTGACAAACTTGCCTTTTACTGCCGGCGGCGCATAGGCCTCAGTTATCACCTGCATCACCTCATTGAGTTTGCTTGTTGAGATTCTGCGCGCGCGATTCTCGAAAACCTCCAAGCCTACCTCGAGTGCCTTGTGGATGCGGGTGCGGTCGAGCGCTGAGATAAACAAGATAGGCACATCGGTAAATGGGGCAATCTTGGCCAGTATTGCCTTACGATACTCATCAGCCACCAACTGGGTGCGCTCGGCAATATCCCATTTATTGACGAGAATTACCACACCTTTTCTGCGCTTGATGGCCAGGCTGATGATATTCAGGTCCTGGCTCTGCAGGCCTTCAATCGGGTCAATCAGCACAAAGCACACATCCGCCGTTTCCAATGCACGGATTGCCCGAAGTACGCTGTAAAATTCGAGGTCTTCAGTAACCTTCCCCTTCTTCCTGATGCCAGCGGTATCAATCAGCCAAAATTTCTTTCCGAATTTATTATAAAGCGTATCTACAGCATCACGGGTGGTGCCTGCAATGTCACTCACAATATGTCGCTCTTCACCAAGCAGGGCATTGGTTAGCGTGCTTTTCCCCACGTTTGGCCGGCCCAGGATGGCAAAGCGGGGCAGCTCATCTTTTGGCTCCTCACTTGGGTCGAGTCGCTCTACAATAGTATCGAGGAGTTCCCCTGTGCCTGAACCATTTATGCTGCTGAGTGCGAAAATTTCGCCAAAGCCGAGCCCATAAAACTGGGCTACTTCAGCTTGCCGCTGCACATTGTCCACTTTGTTGGCCACCACCAGCACAGGTTTGTTGGTGCGCCGCAGCAAGTCGGCAAAACCGAACAGGCGGTCTGGGCTTTCGGGCTGGCGTTTTTCCTCGTCGAAGCGGTGCTGGTTTTCTTCGTCGTGCGAATGCTGCTCGAATGGGACGCGGGCAGACCGATTTATCTACTGCTCG
>CBDTVD010000163.1:0-4974 GCA_965363965.1 uncultured bacterium | reverse complement strand
GTCCTCAATTAATTTTCTTCCTTGCCCTGTCATAGCCTGTGCTGCTTCAGGGTTCTGAAGCAATTCCAGAACTGCCTCGGCAAATTGCTCAGGTGTGTCGCGTACCTTGAAATGCTCTTCTGGGCAGCCCTCTATGCCTTCTACCCCGATATGGGTTGTAATCACTGGAACCTGGAGTGCAAGGGCTTCGACAATTTTCACGCGGACTCCGCTGCCGCTGAGCAGCGGTGCGACCATTATGCCATTTTCTTTCATGAACTCCGTTGCATCATCCACTTTGTCAATGACTGTCAAGCCAGGTGCCGATGCTTCTTTGAGGTGCTGAGGCATATTCCTGCCGGCCAGCGTGAAACTCGCCTGCGGAATTTTATTTAAAACAGCGGGCCAAACTTTATCAAGAAACCACTCCACTCCCTGGACATTGGGCTGCCAGTCAAGCGAACCCAGATAAAAAATTGAGTTTGGTTTTAAGGGTTCTGTGCGCGGCTTATAGTGCTTCAAGTCCAGGGCAAAAGGAAAGGTATGCAGCGGGGTTTTGACATAGGTGCTGATGAAGGCAGAATCTATTGGTGAAATAGGCACTATTCCATCCACCGTTTTCCATACATCGCCCTCATAGTCCCGCAACCGCTTTGCCAGCAGCTGGATGTATTTGCGTTTGAGGCCGGTGGTTGTGCTCATGCCGTATCGCTGCCAGATTCTATGCTCGATGTTGTGCTCCCTGAGGGCAATTTTAGCCTTGCTCCACTTCCGCACCATCGGGATGTAGGGTGACATGTTGAGGCTGTCTATGTGCACAAGGTCTGGTTTCCAATTGTCTACCGTCTGGTGAAGAATCTGAGCAAACACAGAAGACTGATATCGGGATGTGTGATAACTCTGCTTGCTGAAGAGAAGATTGATAAGGGCACCCACTGGCCTGATTTCAGTGTCCTGGTCAACAGATTGCAGATGATACCGGTCATAAAAACTGGTAGGCCAATGGGCAGGGTCGCTCCAGTTCCTCGACGCATTGATGGCCAGCACGCGAACCATCACCCCTTGCCTTACCAATGCTTCAGCTGTGTTGAGCATGGCAATTGCGCCACCATCATGGGCGGGGTGGGGTACGCGGTGCCAAAGAATTAATACTTTCACCCTAATTGAAGTTTAGCAGTTCTTCGTTTCTTTTTCAGTCTTCTGAAAATTCTGTTTATGCCGTCAGTGCTAAAACTGATCCGGTCATTGTTGCTGAGATAAGTGAGGAAAAGCCCGATTGGCAGAAGGCTCATTATAGGCAGCCACATGCCCACCCAGGGAATCATTGCACCCTCCTTTGCTGCTTGCTCGCCAATTTTCGACACGGCATAATAGATAATGAACATCACCAGCGCAACCATGCTGGGCATGCCAATGCCTCCTTTTTTTATGATGGCCCCCAGCGGCGATCCAATGAAAAAGAGGGCAAAACAAGCCAGCGACAAACTGAATTTTCGATGCCATTCAATTTCATACCGCACCAGGTTATCCTGATAATTGTCAATTTCCTGGGCTTGCATGCTGGTTATTTCTTTCAGTATCCTCAAGTTATTCATTGCCCGTTCTGCTGCCGCTTTGGTATTGAAGCTATCAAAAGGCTGAGCAATGACCCCCGATCCGGATGCCTTTACAATTGAACTATCCTGGATCAACTTGAAATATGGGCCCATATAACCCATCGTTTCCCCCCGCCTTGCATCCGAAAGCGAGATAACTGAATCTGAATACTCGGTGAGTTGGGCGAGATTCAGCATTTCATAATTGCTTTTGAAAAGATTCTCATCAGTCCTGGAAAGTTTAAAGCCGCTAAGATCGAATTTGATCTGGTATTCGCCGAATTTAAGGCGGCTATGCGGATAAGTGTTTTTTTCGATTCTTGATTGGGGGGCTATTTCCTCATCTCTTTGCCCATCATACAGGGTGAACTGCAGATATCGCCCGTTCTCTGTCTGCTCCATTTTCCCGCTTTTGGCAGTAATCACTGTTACATTTCCTCTGTCCATGGTATGGTCATAAACTGTGATTCCCTGCAGGGTTTTTCCATCTTTGCTTTTGCTGTCAATCAGAATCTGGTATCCATCAATGCCGCGATAAAAAGCTTTTTCAGGAATTTCAAGTGCTGGGCGCTGCTGCATGATATCATAGAGCAGGGAGCGAAACTTGAGGTTGGAGTATGGGATGATGTCATTGGCAAAAAGAAACGCGCCGCCGCTGAAGACCAGCATCAAAAATGTGAGTGGCATCATGGTGCGTACCAATGATATGCCTGCTGATTTTAGTGCGGCCAGTTCATATCGCTCTGCAAGCTGCCCAAAACACATGATGCTGCTGAGCAAAACTGCCAAAGGCAAAGCAATGGGGACAAAGCTGGCAGAAGCAAAAAACAGCAATTGACCAATATCTAACCAGCCAAGGCCTTTACCCACCAAATCATCAATATACTTCCAAAGAAACTGCATCAGCACGATGAACAGCACTATAAAGAAGGTGGCCATAAATGGCCCCATAAACGTGAGGATGGTGAGGACGAAAATGCGCTTGGGTCTCACGCGATTACAAGCATTTGGTTATTGAAGCAGCTTTGCCATTGCTTATCTGGCAACCATTCTGCCACAAAATCAGGTGGCCAATGCGGGCTCAGGTTCAGCCTTTTTCATTGCTGGCAACTTAGCCGTGTTCATTGTTCCGAAGGTTACATTTCCACTGGCGGTGTCATAAAAGGAGGCAATTAAGCCGATTGACCCATCTGCAATTGCATTCCTTGTATAGGGGCTTGCGGCAAGAAGATCGAGCATTGCATTTTCAGTGTTAATTTCACTTGCGCGCTCCATTAAATCATTGTCGCTTACAATTGAGGAATCTTTGGGCGCATTGAGTGATTCTATAGCCGGAATGATTTTATTGGCTACCCCATCACGATTTCCATCTGCATATCTGAGTGCAGAAACCCTGACAGCCCCACAGCCTGAGTGGCCCATGATGACGATCAATTTGGCCCCGAGTTTCTCGCAGGCAATTTCAATGCTGTCAACCACTTCAGGGGTGATTACATTTCCAGCTACCCTAACGCAGAGCAGTTCGCCCAAGCCGGCATCAAACACAATGTCTGGTGAGGTGCGGCTATCAATGCAGCAAAGAAAAACCGCAATGGGGTGCTGCCCACTGGCTGTGGCATAAACCTGATGCGCATAATATTTCTCGATGCTGGTATCGCTGACAAACCGCTGGTTGCCGTCTTTCAGCAATTCAAGCACATCAGCTGGCGAAAGTTTGGTTTGGGCGTCTTTATCGTAGTAATCGACAAACTGTACTTGATTGGGGAGTTTGTAGCTGTCCCTCATCCCTATCACATTCAATCTGATGCTGTTTTGGGGTGCAAAAGCGGATTGATAATCCTTGATAAGTTCCAAAACATCGTCGTCTATAAACTTGGCAGTGCGTGCATCTATCACAACTCTGCTGCCAGGTGCCACGCCCCACAATGCATCCTTCAGGCTGGCTTTGTTCAGAAAACTAACTTGGGTTGGCAGTTCAAACCTAAAAATTTCCCCCTCATGCTTGCGCTGAGTTTTGATTGAAAATGGTGCCCTGTAATTGCTCCGCAGCAGAAAAATAATGCTCACACCCAAGCCAATCAGAATTCCAATGAGCAGATCAGTAAACACTATTGCAGCAATGGTAACCACAAAGGGAATAAATTGATTCAAGCCCTTTTTCCACATGTCTTTAAAGATGGAAACTTTTGCTAATTTGTAGCCGATTACAATCAGTATAGCAGCAAGTGAAGCAAGGGGTATGCGATTTAAAACTGAACCGAGGGCCACAATGCTCAGCAGCAATAAAATACCATGTGTGATGGTAACCAATTTGGTTCTGCCGCCTGCATCAAAATTGGCCGTGCTGCGCACAATTACTGAAGTAATTGGGATGCCGCCAATCAATCCGCTGACCACATTGCCTGCACCCTGGGCCAGCAACTCCCGATTGGGCGGAGTCTGCCTTTTCAGGGGGTCAATATTATCAATAGCTTCGATGTTTAACAGAGTTTCGAGCGAAGCCACAAGCGCAATGGTGAAAGCAACAATCCACACTGACACGCTTCCAATTGCAGCAAAATTTGGCGTTACAATAAGTGATGTAGGATTATTAAGGTCAACCTTGGGCAATGTAACCATATGCTCGGGCTGAAGGCCCATCCCATCACCGATGGTTTTCAAAACCTCGTTGATAGCCACCCCCAGCAGAACCACTATCAGCGATGCTGGCAGCAGTTTGATATTTTTTATGCCTGGAATTTTCTTCCAGAAAATCATTATAAAAAGTGAGATGGCTGAAATAATTAAAGCAGCGGGGGTAATAAAATCAAGCATGGTGCCCAGTGCGCTGATGGTGTTGTCTCCATCAGGCTGGTTAAATGAAAATTCACCCTCGGCATCCCTGTCAAATCCAATGGCGTGGGGCAGCTGCTTTAAAATCAGTATGATGCCAATTGCTGCCAAGAGGCCTTTGATGACATTTGAGGGAACAAAATTGGCAATGAACCCTGCCTTCAGCAGCCCCAGCCCAAATTGTATTACGCCCGCGATGACCAGGGCGAGGAGAAAAACATCAAACTGCTCCAGCCTTGTCAGGCCGCTGAGCACAACAGCTGCGAGCCCCGCCGCAGGGCCGCTGATGCTGGTCTGGCTGCCACTTAAAGAACCCACCACAATTCCCCCGCATATGCCAGCAATCAACCCTGATAACAATGGGGCACCAGATGCCAGGGCAATGCCGAGGCACAATGGCAATGCCACCAGAAAAACTACAAGTGCAGCTGGAAGGTCGTTTTTCAGGTACTTGAAAGTTATCATGGATAATCAGAGGGGCGAAATAAAGCGATCCAATGTAGGATCAAAGAATGGACGAGGAGCCGAGCGGATTCGAACCGCTGTAGAAGGTTTTGCAGACCTCTGC
>CBDTVD010000162.1:0-5009 GCA_965363965.1 uncultured bacterium | reverse complement strand
GCTCACCAGTTTCCTGATTGATTACATAGCCTGGAAACCAGCTTCGGCCCGTTTCACCATCGTCATACACAGGGTTGCCATTTGCATCAACCGAGTTATAATTGCTCCAGCTGGCGTGATTTCGGGGATAGAATTTTTTGGCGAGGCCTTCGCTCAGCCCCTGCTCTTCCCCAGTTTCAATCACCAGGCATTTTGTCCATTTGCTTTTGTCAGCCGTCAGCACCAGGTCTGTGCTGGCCAGCACACTCATCCTGTTTTGCAGATATGGCATGTTAGGCAGCGGCCCGAGCGAGTAATAGGTGCGTCCGCCTTGTGTGCCGCTGATGCTGCGCATCGCCAGCGTGGCAGGCGATATCCCTTCAAGCTGCTGCTCATATACCTGCCGAGGGTCATACCAAGTGCTCTGCTGGTCACTGGCCAGTTTAAAGGCAGCGTCCATTGTTGTGATGCTCCAGTTTTTCACATCTCCTGATGACCCGCTCCTTATCCAGTTCTGCGGGTTGGGGATGCCATTCCAGGGCGGCTCAGTATGCTCACCATCGGGGATGCTGTTCAGCCACGGCAATACGCCATCGGCAAAAATGGATTGGGCTGTAATCAGCCCGTTGTTGGGCTCATCGGCGACTGCTTCTTTGGTGCCGAGCACCTCAGGCTGCCGAATCATTACCGCAAAGCCCCATTGAGGGATGATTTGCTCATTGACATTATTCAGCGTAGTATCCGATATCACACTGTCTCCGGTAGTCCGATTGTACAGGATCCAATAGGTGCTGGCTTTTTTCAGCAGCGTCTGATTGCCGCCGAGTGTTGAGTCTATGATGCGGATTTCAAAATCACCCACTGGCACTTTTACAGGGTCATATACCCGCACGCTGACTGGTGAGAGGCCCTGCTTATAAACCGGATTGGGCAGAAAGCCATCCTTTACAACAGCTGCCTCTGACGCTTCATCCATTTCGATTGCATTTCCCCCGTTTCCAGTTCCCTGAACCCGCTTCATGCTCGGCGTTTCGCCATATCCAATGTTGATTTTGGTGCCGCTGAATTCTGGCCCCGGATTGTGAGGAACAGCTTTATAGCTGAGCAGATTTCGAGTCGCGATTGTCTTTCTGCTGCTCAGGTAACGGGTGATTTCACTCCCCGTCTGCCTGTTGGAATCCAGATTGGTTGCCACTGAATAGGCGACAATCATGTAATAGTAAAATTTAAAGTTGACCAGTTTGTCATCACCCGATGCAAAAAGGTCGCTGGTGATTTCAAAGGTGTGCCGGATGCCGTTGTCATCACCGAACACTTTTTCCACATCCTGGAACCCGACCCCAGGGATAGGCTCGCGGTTGATGATTTGGGTAACTCCGTTTTTCAGGTCAACCTGTGCCACTTGACGTGCACGGTCAGGGTTGGTGAGTTCTTCAGCACTCACATTCGAGTTTTTCAGCTGAAAAATCTGATACCCTTCAAAGGCATAATTCACCACATCGCCGAATTCATTTCGGGCACTGGTGGTAGTTTTTTCAATGCCCTCAGTGTTTTCCAGGCTGATGATGATTTTTTGGTCCAGTTCCTGGATTTTTGCCTGCGGCGCATCTGGCCCAGCCACAATCAGGAAGTCGTTGTTGTAAAGCCGCTGGGCTTTGTCATCGGCCAGAATCAGTCTGTCGAAAGAGCCGGTGGGGCCGCCGCTGTTGGCACGTGCCCATACCACCACTGTGGTTACTTCATTTCGCGCACCTGGTTTCAGCGTAAATGGTCCTGCAGATTGCAGAAAACGGCGGTCGCCAGGGCGGTTGCCCTCGCTCACTTCGCTCCATGCTGCATCTCCCGTCGACCTCGGGTCGCTGGGGAACATGTAGTTGGCACAGGGGCAGCCTGGGCAGTTATACCCGTCCCTGTCATTCTTGATGCAGTCGCCATTTTTCCACCGGCCGCGCAGATAGTTGTAAAAATCAAGCGCATCCTGCGGGTTCCCTGTAGTTGTAAAATCGTTGTTATAATAAACGAATTTGGCCATGCCGATTGTCTCGCCGGCCTCATCAATGGTTCCGTCCTTGTCATTGTCCTTGCCATCGTTCAGGTCAGCCAGCGGCCCTTTAAAAAAGTCAACCCCTACGCTCGGCGGATTCAGTCCATATCCGGTTACACCTTCATCAAAGTTGTCTCCGTTATAGCAGATTCCCAAATCGCGTGTTGAGTCGCAGGCAACATAGTCATCAAATGCAAAGCCGAGGTCAGCATCCACCCACTGGCCGAAATAGGCCTGGCTGAGTGTAGTAAAACTCCGGTTGGTGATGACAGTGTTGTAAAAGGTCATGTTGTTGATTTCATCATTCGTGGCAAAAGCGAACGCCTGGGTCATCAATTCAAGCCCAATGGCCTCAGCACCTGTCTCGGTGTGGTTGTTCCCTTTGTCATTATAGATGTAAAGCAGGCTCTGGTCTCCGAAAACTTTGGGGTAATCGCCAGCCTCTGGCTCATACTTGCCATCATTGTTGGCATCCTCAAAAGGGGCGAGGTAATAGCTGTGGCCGAGTGCTCGATTACCGTGTGCCGGCCAGTCGCGGATGTTTTGCGTTACCAGGTTCGGGTTGGCTATAAAAGCATCAATCTCTTCGCGGGTTACCTCATAGATTTTGTCATAGTCTATGCAGGTGTTAAAATCTGTGGTTGCTGTCAGCGTATCCAGCGGACCGGGGAAAAAATCCGAGCCATTCTGGCGATAGGTCATTGCGGCCAGCTTCAGGTTTTGATTGTCATAACCGCCGATCCAAAGGGCTCCGGCAAAAAGCGAGTGCCGCCTGACTTCGTTGGCTTCGGTCACTTTGGGGACTTCATATTTTGGGCTGCTCACCAGGTCCCACCAGGCGTCGCCCCCGTTCATGATGCGGGCGCGCACGTTGTTAATGTCCAAGTCAACCGCGGCACTGGCAGCATCGCAGCCGCTGGCCATTCGGCGCAGCTGCTTCTCCTCATAGCTTTGGCGCTTGGCGAGGCCCGCAATGGGCGCTGCCATTGCAGTGGTGCCTATGGCAGCCATGACCACCGACAGGCCGAGTGCTTTTATTTTGATATTCATTTCTTTTTTTCTTTCAGTTGGATAAATAGGTGGGCAGGCTTAAAACTCTACTGATGCACCCAGGCGGATGATCCGCGGCTGAGCATAGTTGTTGGGGTTGATCACTTTTGCACGATACTGGTCCTGAAACGCCTGCGCATAGCTGACGGTCTGCAGAATCTGGGCACCCTCACTGCTGGTCAGGAATCCGTCATCATCAGGCAAACCGGTATAGCGATATACGTTGATTACGTTTCTGGCATTGAACACATTCTGCACCTGCAGATAAACATCCAATGATGGCCCGCGCCGATTGGCATTGGGGTCAGGCTTGGTGAGTGCAAAGTATTTGTTGATGCGCGCATCAGCACGGAACTGCCAGGGAAGCCGTGAGCCGTTTACCTCGCCTGTCAGTGCACGGCGCTGGGCAATGCCGATGGCGACATCCTGCGTAACGTTGCTCTGCCTGGTGAAGGGTGTGCCGCTGCGCGCATTGATTACAAAGTTGATTCCTGCATTCTCCAGGATTTTTTTGCCATCGCCGAAAATCGGCCCTTTATAGTCATTGCCGACACCAAAGCGGTAATCAACACTGGTTACAAATTGATGGCGGACGTCATAATCCAGCGGAAGGGGCTGGCGAAGGTTGGGCTGCCCGGCGTTCGCAATGTTGAGCCCGCTGTTGGCGTTGCTGCCTGTGCCATTGGCAAACTGCATGGTATAGTTGGCCGTAAACTCAGGCCCGCTGCTGTTATTCCTGCGAAAATCGTAGCTCAGTATCACCCCTTTCACCGTGCCGAAGTCAATGTTGGCATAGGTGGTGTAACTGATGGGGTAAGCAAAGTTGACCCGCTGAATCTGCACCATGTCTCTGATTTCACCATAGTATCCCTGGATGCCCAGTGCACTGCGGCGGGTGAGTTTTTGGTTGAAGCCGATTTCATAGTTGGTGCGGCGCTCAGGTTTCAGGTTCGGGTTGGCAATGATGTTGGTTGCCCGGCTTTTGATGAAGTAGTAATCTTCAATGTTGCCCTGCACACCATCCTGGGGGCGCTGGGTCAGCACATCATAGTTGGCATAAAACACCGCATCATCGCTGATGGGGAAGCTGAATGAGATGCGGGGCATCAGGTTGGTCTGCGGCTTATAATCCTCGAAGCTGTTTTCGCTCAGGGTGATTTCACGCTGATTGCGCGCCTGCAGATATGGGGCTATTGTTCCGCTTTTGGTCTCCAGGGCTATGACGTTGGGGTCCTGCACTTCTGCACCAGTGGCATCATACCAAGTACTGCCATCGCGATAACCTACAACATCAGTGGGGTTGGTGGGGTCATCCACATATACCACCCAGTCCTCACCCACATTGCCAGGGTGATTGATCGTTGCACCGTTGATGTCAGATACTTCACCCACAGTACGGGTTGGGTACAGGCTGAAGGGGTCTTTCAGCACTTTCTGGTTGGCATCAAACCTGTCCACCCGCACGCCGAGGCGCAGCGTAATGTCCCTGAACTCGAATTTATCCTGCACATAACCTGCGATGTAAATCGGGTTATAGGCTGGCAGCAGACGCATGTCATTGTTCAGGAAGTCATTGATGGTGGATGCACTTTTCGATTTCCTGCCCAGGTAATCAAATCCATTGTAAGATACATACGATGTTCCGTTGTTAAAGTTACCGTTGTTGAACAGGTCATCAGCCGAAAACAAGTCCAGGCTATAGGTCTCCGGCCCGTACAGGTCGGTGTTGATGTAGGATTGGTTGGTGATAGGCCGGCCGAACTCATCCACTGCACCTTCAGCAATCAGCTTGGCGCGCAGGTTTCGGTCGAAAACTTTCTGCGCTGTGTCACTGGCCACAAATGGATAATAGACAAAGTTGGTGAAATTGCCCAGGCTGTCGAACTGCGGCTGCGGATTGTTGAAATCAAGCCCGGTAAAATGGAAGTTGGTCAGT
>CBDTVD010000161.1:0-5042 GCA_965363965.1 uncultured bacterium | reverse complement strand
TTGGTTTGGAACGCGGCTGATAAAGCAACTTTTGTAAATGAATTCGGTGCCCTGCCAGAGGAAATTGTCATCACAGGCTCGCCATATTTCGATGAACTCAGAAACAAATGGGGAGGAAAAGGCTGGGAACATCAAATGGGCTTGCCGGCTATCACATTTTTATCTCAGCCCAATTGGCAGACCCCATTTCTGCCTGAAGAACATTATCGGGCAATTCTGGAGCGACTGAATCAGTTGGTGCCCATTGCCGAAGATGCACATAAACGCATAATCCTGAAATTGCACCCAAGTGACAACGCCGAATACTACCAGAGTCAATTAAACCCCGCCATCGAAATTTCTGCAGCAAACCTGATGGAGATACTCAGCCAATCCTGCATCGCTATAACAGTGGATTCTACCAGTATGCTTGAAGCTGCCTTGAGTGGGTGCGTGGCTATTCAAAGTTTTGCGCCAGGGCAGGAGCGCCAATTGAGAATGGATGACACCGGCCTTACCCGTGTTTTGGAAACTGACCAAACCCAGCTCCGCTTTTTGCAACTTCTGCTAACGGATGCAAAAGAGTTCGAATCGGCATATGACCGGACGCAAAATGCCTTGCCCAATTATTTCGCCCATATTGGTGAGGCTGCTTTGCGGCAAATAGCCATGATTGAACCATGAGCCAAATTGCCCGCCAAGGCGCAGCCAATGCCATTTTTATTTACGGCGGAATAGCTGTCGGGTATCTGACCCAGGTTTTGCTAATGCCCCGCTACCTGACACCTGAGCAAGTGGGCCTCACACGCCTGATGCTCACTGTCAGCAGCTTGCTCACCATGTTTGTCCAACTGGGATATACCAATGCCCTCATCAGATTTTTCGAGCCTGCTCGTCAAGGCGGTTACTTGAACCGTCTGCTCAAGCGCGGGATACTGATTCCTTTGGTTGGCATGGCCCTTTTTCTTTTGCCGCTCTGGATATTGAGAGCGCCCATTCTGGATGAATATCGAGACCCTGAAAGCGACATCATACTGAGCTATTACTGGCTGATTGTGCCTTTAATGATTTCCCAGGTTTTTTTCGAGGTGTTTTCAGCCTATGCCAGGGCCAGCAAAAAGAGCACTTTTCCTGTTTTTATCAACGAGTTTTTGGTAAGGGCCCTGGTACTTGGGGCAGTTGGTGCTGTCATCATGGGCTGGATATCCTTTACTGCCTATGTATTTCTGTTTGTGGGTTGTTACGCTATCGGTGCCCTGCTGACAGCTGCATTCCTTTGGATTGCGAAAATTTGGCCGACCGATTCAAATCCTTTTCCAGCCAAAGTGGCCAAAGAAACCCATGTTTATGGAGCATGGAGCTATTTCAACCAGGCGGCAGGCGGAATGGTGGACAAACTGGATGGGGTGATGGTCTCTTTTATGCTCTCAGTTGCCCAAACTGGAATCTATGGAGTTGTAGCCTATCTAACCCTCGCCACTACAATTCCCTGGAAAGGCATTTCCCAGATTTTGGTGCCTCAAATTCAGGCAGCCAGTGCCAGGGGAGATCGAAATCTGGTTGACCACTACTATAAGTCATCATCCTCGATTAATTTTTTTATAGGGGGATTGCTTTTCATATTGCTGTGGTGGAATGCGGAGCCGCTGCTGAGGTTTATCAATCCAGAATATCTGGAGGCAAGATATGTGGTGCTTTGGCTTGGGCTTGCCCGGCTTGCAGACATGCTGGTCGGCGGAAGCGGAAGCGTTCTGGCAGCCAGCAAATTCTATCGGTACGATCTCGCATTTACCGCAAGTCTGCTGGGTTTGACTGTGGTATCGAACATCGTTTTGATACCGATGCTTGGCCTGACTGGGGCCGCTATCGCCACATTTATCAGCCTGACCCTGTACAATTCTTTTAAGTGGGCTTATATCTGGCGGAAACTTGGATTTCAACCTTTGGGGTGGCGCACTTGTTTTTTGCTTTTTGCCCTCACAGCCGCATCCTTGGCTGGATGGCTGTTGCCGAGCCTGACAAACGTGTGGGCAGAAATTGCCCTGCGCAGCGGAATAATGATACTTGTGTTTATGGCTGTGGCAGCGGCAGGGCGTGCGATTCCCCAGCAGTTAATCAGTTATGCGCTCGCATGGAAGGCAAAATACCTGTGACTACCCGCAGGGCTTGCGGCACCACGCTGATGGTCAATTCAGTGCCCATTTCAATGGGTTCACCATCAATATGAATTGGCCCGGCAGAATGCCTGCGGACTGTGAACTTGGAAGATGCAATGGTTTTATATCGCGCATGGCGGTGAATGCGCCCCATAAAAAGCCCAGTAAGCACAGGCAGCAAACTTAGCAGATTGGGCTTTTCAATCATGCACAAGTCCAATAGGCCATCTCTGAGGTCAGCCAGGGGAGCTACGAATGTGTTGTTCCCAAATTGGCGTGCGTTGGCCACTGTAAGCATAAACGCCTTCCATTCTGCTATTTTGCCATCGTGCTCTATCTGATATTCAGCTGGGCGATGATTAAAATATAGCCGGGTGATTGTTTTTGCATAACCATAAAATCCCCTAACTGAATCTTTCCCGAACTCTTTGGCGACCACCGCTTCAAAGCCGAGGCCGGCAGTACAAAAAAAGTGATGGCCGTTTATCATCCCGCAGTCGATTGAAGTGCTGGGATACCGCCCAAAAATGCCCGCCGAGGCATTCAGGGGCATGGGGATTCCAAGTTCCCGAGCCAGACCATTGCCAGAACCCATTGGCACTATCATCAATAATTTATTTGAACCAGCAAGTGCAGAGGCTACCATATTGACTGTGCCATCGCCACCTGTCGCAATAATCAATTCAGCAGGATAATCTTTCACTTCCTGTTGAATGGCCCTGTAAGATGCTGGAGCTTCCCAAACCCTGACATGGATTTCACGAGGCAAGGCTGGGTTACCCATAAAGGCTGTTTGAACAAGTTTTAAAGTCTGCCCAAATCCCATCCCATTACTCCCTGATTTTGGATTTATTACCAGCAATGCCTTCCCAGCTGCGTGGTCAGGTGAAAGCTGCCATTTGATGGTAGGGCTCATTTAATCAATTCCTCCAGCAATTGGGTGATTGATTCAGGCGCATTCATCGCCCATGATTTGAATTCAGTGTTTTGCTGATAATTTTCCATTGCTGCCAATAATTTATCCAGTTCAAAAGATTCTGCAAACACTCCTGCACCTGCGCGCTGTGCATCTCTGCTATTGCACCATTGCTCAAAATGGCCGGCCACTGGCACCATCAGCACAGGCTTCCCCATATATATTGCTTCGCAAACACTTTCGAAACCTGCTGTGGTGGCAACCCCCCCACAGCGTGTCATGTATCTTATAAATTTTTCTCCATCCAGCGCGTGAAAAGTCAGGGTGTCGTCAATTTTCAGTTCTCCGTCCACTTCCTTTGAATCTGTGAAGCAATGCAATTCAATTTTTGAATTTTGCCTGTGCCACTCCATTATTTCAGCCATGTATCCGGCATTTAGCAAATAGGCCAAAATGTAATTTCCCTCCTTTGGGTTACTTTCCAAAACAGTCGCCCTGAGCAATGGTGCAGCCACCCAAAGCCTTTTTAAGATCATCCTTTCCATAGGATAAAATGATAGGGCGATCAATTTCCTGGCCCCGATAGCTGTCAGCTTTGTGAAATTTACAAGACTGCTGCGCTGAAATCTGTTTACAGGGGGAAATTGGAAGTCAGGATGCAAGTATAGATATTGATGCGCAACCGCTACATGGATAGCCTTCTGCCGACTGAGCAAATAGAGCAAGCCCACCAGGGGCTCATAAAAGTTAAGAACCACATCGGCCTGGGAGTCCTCAATTTCCGATTTCAGTTGTTTGATGCTGCGCCTGAATGCGGGAAGTTTCCGAAGGTTAAACGCTATGCTCTTTCTGATTAATATCCCCTTCCCATTTCTGTCCGTAATAAAGTTGGGACTCAATAGTCGGATAACTTTGCAGCCGATCGCGGTCAGGAAAAACTCTGGGACTTCTCGCATTCCGCTCGTGCCCACTGTCGCTCCTACAATTTCATGTCCGCGGTTCCTCAATGCGCTGCTGAGTGCAATTGCTTGAGTCATATGGCCACGCCCCTCGCCCTGAACGGCTAAAAAAATCCTCATGCAACGGTGGCCAAAGGAATTCTGGCTTCGCCGAAAGAATTGAAAGCACGGGGAAGGCTGTCCACAGAATTCAATGGCAAATACTCAAGTTTTTGGGTGGCCAGCCAATCTGCATAATGCACAATCGCCCATTTGTTCTCCCAAGTCTCTGTCAGTGCTGTCATGCCCTCGACCCAGTCGCCTGAATTGAGATAGTGGATTCCGTTAATCATTTTGTCGGCAGGCTGATGGATGTGGCCTGTTATGATGCCATCACAATTCCGGGCTTTGGCTACTTCGCACAGCTGCTCTTCAAATTTGGAAATGAAACTTACAGCGCCTTTCACTTTCGATTTTACTACTTGCGAGAGGGAGTAATAAGGCAGGCCTCTTTTTACGCGATAACCATTGTAAATGCGATTGAGCCAAAGTAAAAAAGTATAACCCGAATCGCCCAATTTAGCCAGCCACTTGAGGTTTGTGGTAACCGAGTCGAAAATGTCACCATGTACAACATAATACTTTTTTGCGCCACTTTGCAAATAATAATCGCGTTGAATGCTAAAATTTCCCAATGTGAAAGGCATCACTTCATCCAGAAAATCGTCATGATTGCCGCGGAGGAACCGCGCCTTGGCCGGGTCAGAACCCGAAGGGGGCGGGGGCGGTGATCCGCTCGATCTACGAGCGCGGGGGAGGGGTGTTCGGCCTGTTCGCCATCCATCAGGACGCCAGCGGGCGAGCCTGGGAGATGGCGCTCTCCTACGGCGCGGCGCTGGGCTGGCCAGACTACGAGCCGACCGCTTGGCAGTCGCTGATGGCGCCGGCGGGCACGCCGCCGGCCATCGTGGAGCGCGTGGCCGGCATCGTCGCCGCCGCGCTGCGGGAGGAGGCGAATGCCGCGCGCATCCGGGGCCTGGGCGCCATCCCATC
>CBDTVD010000160.1:0-5047 GCA_965363965.1 uncultured bacterium | reverse complement strand
CCGATTTTTGAGCAACCCATTGGTAAGCCCGAAAATGGAGTTCTGTTCCTGGATTACTGCAGGAATTTTTCTGCCTATGGCTGCCCTCAACAAGGGGAAGCTGACATATCCCCCGACACCAACCACTGCCTGTGGATTGAAAGAATCGAGGAAGCGAGTAACTTTTTGATAGCTCCGCCACAGTTTGATGGGCAGAGTGAAATTTTTGACTGGATTTTGCCGGTTTATCCCTGCGATAGGAATCAAGTCGATTGAGTAACCAGCCTTTGGTACGGCAGTGGCTTCCAATCTACCTGTTGCACCCACGAACCTGATCTCCGCATCAGGTCTTGCAGCACGCAGTGCATCAGCGATGGCGATGGCAGGGAACACATGGCCCCCTGTCCCCCCCCCTGCGATAGCAATGCGAAGTCCCATGGTTTTAAGCGAGGCTCAGCTCAGTTTTATGTGAGAGCGGGGTAACTTCGATTTGCCGGCTAACACTCAGGATGATGCCGAAGGCTATACTGGTGAAAATAAGGCTGGTACCCCCCATGCTCACCAATGGAAGCGAGAGGCCTGTAACGGGCAGCAGATTGACAGATACTGCCATGTTGATAAAGGCTTGAAAGACCAGACTGAAGGTGAGGCCGGCAGCCAGCAGGGCACTGAAGGCATGCGGGGCAACCATCAGTATTCTTATGGCTCGCCATGCCAGTGCGAGGTATATGGCAATCAAGGCCAACGCGCCTGCAAAACCATATTCCTCAATTATAATGGCGAAAATGAAATCGTTGTAAGAATTGGGGAGAAAATTTTTCTGAAGGCTCGCGCCAGGCCCTACGCCAATTATACCACCGCGAGAGATGGCAATGTTGGCCTGCACGTTTTGATAAGTTGCATTGCCTTCATCACTCGATGCAAAGTTTTCAATCCGGCTTACCCAGGTATCCACCCTTCCTACTGATTTGGGCATAAGGCTGAGGATGGAAATGGTGAGTGCCAGCAGCAAAAGGCCGACCCCGCCAATCAGCATCAGGTGTTTGATGGGCACTCTGCCGATAAACATCAGCATCAGGCAGCTGGTAAACAGCAGCAGGCCGGTCGACAGATTGTCTCGGCCAATCAGAATGCACACCAAACTGACTATGCCAACAAGAGGGAGGGTGGACTTTTTGAAATTGGAAATGATGTCCTGATTTCGTGAAAGTGCCCGAGCCATATACATCAGCAATGCGAGTTTTGCCAAGTCGCTCGATTGAAATGTAATGCCTGTGCCGGGTAGGCTGAGCCAGCGCACGGAATCATTGACGTTGACCCCGAGCGCATACGTGAGCAGCAGGAGCGGGATGCTGAGCCAGAGCAGAATCTGGGCAATTCTGCTGTAGTAACGTGCATTGATCCGGTGCGCCGCGTACATCAGCCCGAAGCCAAAAAGCATCAGGATAATGTGCTTGAAAACGTAATATTCCATGTTACCCGACCGCTGCTGATAAGCCAGAGTCGAGGTGCTGCTATATACCGCAAGGATGCTGAAAATGGAAAGCAGGATGACGATGGCCCACACAAAGCCATCGCCGCGCGCCCGCTGGGCCATCCATTTCATTGCATTCATTGTTTCCGGCTTTTCGAGATTTTTAAGGGTAATCTATGCTTAGGCCAAGCCCTTAACAGCCGACTTGAACTGGTCTCCCCGGTCCTCGTAGTTTTTGAAGAGATCGAAGCTTGAGCATGCAGGAGAAAGAAGAATCACATCGCCCTCACATGCCATTTTAAATGCGTTTTGCACGGCCTGCTGCATGGTCATGGCATCGCTGATTTTTCGCAGGTCGCCTGCAAAAGCATCTTTTAATCTGCCGTTTTCTTTGCCCAGCAGCACCAGGCCCTTCACCTTTTCACGCACAAGGGGCTTCAGGGGTTCATAGTCATTGCCTTTGTCTATTCCGCCGGCAATCCAAACTATGTTTTGCTTGAGGCTTTCAAGAGCATACCAAACGCTGTTTACATTGGTCGCTTTGCTGTCATTGATAAAGGTGATTCCTTTGATGGTGGCCACATTCTCTAAGCGGTGTGGGATTGTGTGGAAACTTTTCAGGCTTTCCCTGATGACATCCTTTCGGAGTTCAAGGATTCTGCCGACAATTCCGGCAGCCATGGTGTTATATCGATTGTGCTTGCCCAGCAGCTCGATGTCTTCAGGGTTAATGTTGAGTTCCTCTTGATTCATTTTTATTTTTAATTTGCTTTCTTCAAATACATAGGCACCCATTTGCACAGTGGTGTGGTGGGTGAAAGGCACTTGCTTTGCAGCTGTGCCGAGGATTGGAAGCCAGTGAGAGGTGGCTTCATCGTCCAGGTTATAGATCAGGTAATCACCAGCGCCTTGATATTTAGTTATCAGGAATTTGCTGCGGATGTACTCATCAAAATCATAGTGGTACCTGTCCAGGTGGTCAGGTGTGATGTTCAGTATGATGGCTATATGGGGTGCAAAACTGGTTATGCCATCCAGCTGAAAACTCGAGACTTCAATAACCAGCCATTCAGGGTCACCCTCTGCCACTGCGGCTGCCATGCTTTGGCCGATATTTCCGCATATTTTTACATCAAGCCCAGCTGTTTTCAGCATGTGGCCGATTAGGGCAGTGGTGGTTGTTTTTCCATTGCTGCCCGTGATGGCAATGCATTTGGCCTGTGTGTTTCGCCAAGCCCATTCAATTTCTGAAATTACCGGAATCCCGTTGATTTTCGCTGACTGTACGATGGGTGCAGTGTCAGGGATTCCTGGGCTTTTGATGATCAGTTCAGCAGAAAGAATTTTATCCTCAGAGTGCCCCCCAGACTCAAAGCTGATGTCAAGATTTGTCAGTTGGTCAAGGTAAGTTTTTTTGACGGTTCCACTGTCAGAAAGCCAAACGTTGTGGCCCAGCTTTTTGGCCAGTATGGCGGCACCAACCCCGCTTTCGCCCCCGCCTAAAATTGCGATATTCATCATCGTATTTTAAGGGTGATGATGGTGAGAATTCCGAGGAAAACGGTTACAATCCAAAAGCGAGCAACTATTTTGCTCTCATGGAAATGAAGTTTTTGATAATGGTGGTGCAGGGGTGCCATTTTCAGCAGCCTGCGGCCCTCACCGTATTTTTTTCGGGTATATTTAAAATAACCTACCTGGAGCAGGACAGATAAATTTTCGATGACGAACACACCGCAGAGGATGGGTATCAGCAATTCTTTGCGCACCATCAGGGCCAGGACCGCAATGGTTCCGCCGAGGCTCAGGCTGCCTGTGTCGCCCATAAAAACCTGGGCAGGGTAGGCGTTCCACCATAAAAACCCTACACATGCGCCGAACAGGGCACCGGTAAAAATAACCACTTCGCCCAGATAAGGGATGTACATGATGTTGAGATAGTCAGCGAATTGGCTGTTGCCCGACAAATAGGCAAACAGCCCAAGCACCACAACTATAATGGCCGAAACTCCTGAAGCCAATCCATCCAAGCCGTCGGTAATGTTGGCTCCGTTTGATACGGCAGTCACAATAAACACAACGACAGTGATGTAGATCAGCCAGCTCCAATCGGCAAAGCCATTCCCCAACCAGCGCAAAGCATCAGCATAGTCAAGTTCATTGTTTTTGAAGAAGGGAATTGTGGTGGTGGTTGATTTTATCACCGCCGATGTGCCTTGCCTTATTTCCTCAGCATGATAACTGTGCGGCCCGTGCTGTTTGATGACCACCCCCGGGTGCCAATAGAGTACTGCACCTACAAAAATTCCGATGGCAACCTGACCAATCACTTTGAGTTTACCCGCAAGGCCTGCTTTATTTTTTTTGAATACCTTTATATAGTCATCCAAAAACCCGATTAAGCCAAGGCTTAGCATGGCCAGCAAGGCCAGCCAGACATAGACATTTGCCAGACGGGCTACCAGCAATACAGGGATGGTAACCCCCGCTAAAATGATAAGCCCGCCCATGGTTGGCGTTCCCTGCTTTTGTATCTGGCCTTCAAGACCGAGGTCCCTGATGATTTCGCCAATCTGAAGTTTCTGAAGCCTGTTGATGATCCGCTTGCCCAGCAGCAGTGTGATGATCAGGCTGAAGATGATGGCCATGCCCGTCCTGAATGAGATGTACTCCCACAGGGCCGCACCCGGCAGGTGATAGGCCTTGTCTAAGTATCTGAACAGGTAATAGAGCATGGGAATGGGTGAATCAGGAGGCGAGGGCCTGGGTTAAGATGGCATAATCATCAAATGGCATTTTTTCCCCTTTGATATCCTGATAGGTTTCGTGTCCTTTTCCGGCCACAAGCACAATGTCGCCAGGGCTGGCCAGCGCAACGGCTGTTTTGATGGCCTCCCTGCGATCAATTATGGTAAGTACAGCGGATTTTTTGGCAGCGCTTAACCCAACCAGCATTTCATCAATGATTGCTTTCGGGTCTTCACTCCGAGGGTTGTCGCTGGTTAAAATCACCTTGTCTGAATTTTCAACTGCGAGTTTTGCCATTATGGGGCGTTTGGCTCGGTCTCGATCACCGCCGCAGCCAACCACGACAAATACTTTTTTGCCTTTATGATTGACAGAGTGGATTGCCGCCAGCACATTTTGCAGGGCATCAGGTGTGTGCGCATAATCCACCAGCCCCACTATTCCGTTCTCACCTATTGTCGTCTGCAACCTGCCTGGAACAGGGCGCAGCAAACTCAATCCTTTGATGATTGCATCGCTTTCCCAGCCGAGTAAATCTGCCGTGCCATACACTGCCAAAAGATTCGAAGCATTGAATTTCCCCATCAGCGGAGTGTAAACCTCAAATTGGTCATCGAACTTTATTAACATGCCGTGCCAATCGTTTTCCAGGATTTTCCCCTTATAGCTTGCCTCTTTCGAGAGGGAAAAATTGAAACCTGCGGCCTTGGTGTTTTGCAGCATCACTCTGCCATTGCGATCATCGCTGTTGGCGAGCGCGAACGCTGTGGTGGGCAAGGCATCGAAGAAACTTTTTTTGGCATCGCGATAATTGGCAAAAGTGCCGTGGTAATCGAGGTGGTCATG
>CBDTVD010000159.1:0-5047 GCA_965363965.1 uncultured bacterium | reverse complement strand
GATCACGAATGCAGCGTTAAAGTTAGCCTGTGGAATAACAATCAAACTGTCAAGAGCTTGAGATAACGCTCCGCCTGCAGGCACAAGCTTTATGTATTGCACTTTTGAGGCCGTTACATTAATCAAGGGAGTAGATTGACGGAATTTGAGCCCGCTGAAAATTTTGGTTGAGCCAATGTAAAGGTCAACGTTGTTGAGCGTTGGGTCAGCTGAATTGTGTATCACCTGAAGTTTTGAAGCTGTCAATTCAACACCTTTGGCAGTGGTTGAATCAGAAAAGAAAACAACCAGTTCAGTGCCTGGGCCATTCTGGTTTTTCCCCGGATTTTTAAAGCCTGTTACCACACCTAAAGCAGTGGTGCCTTTATGGTTAGAAAGGTCAATACTCCAGGAACCACGCAGTGTATCAATAAATACATTGTTTGCTGAAACAAAAAATGTGTTTACATCAAAAATTGTGTTAGATTTTGATGGTATATCGCGATACGTAGTTGTTCTTTGAGTGTAATAAATAACTGGCTGCAAAGTTACAGTAGTGGGTATGCTATCATCACCCCTTCTTGCGATTGCAAGACCCTGGTAATCGGTAGAAGCATGAGCAAAACCAAAAGAAATTTTTCCAGCCTCAAGAGCCTTTGCAAAGCTTGGCATAACAGTAACACGCGCATTGGTTGCAACAGAATTTGGATTGCCCTTGAATTGACTTGGTGTCAGCACACCGCTGATCATGGCAATGACAGTATCAGAAACGCTGGGGAGTGGTGAACCGAACAAAGTATCAGCCACTGAAGTGCTGTTGGCGAGTGCAATGGCAATGCGGCCATTTCCACCACCAATGGCAGGAACAGCATTGTATTTTGTGCCCTGCTGGTATTCCATGTTGCTGAACATTTTGGTCCATGTGCCGCCAGTGGCTTTGCTGCCCACCCATACATCTATGGATTCGAGCTGAGGGTCTGCTGCGACGTGAATTACCTGCATGCGTACTGTGCCCTGTGCTTGGGCGCCAGCAGCCAGGCCAAGAAAGGACAGGCCAAGGGCCGCCGATCTGAATGACTGTAGAATTTTTTTCATGGTAAACGATTGTAGTTTTTAAAACGCAAAATTACCCCGCAGCAGACTGATTACCGCCAACAAGTTCTTGCCTATATCGGTGGTGCCGCAACGATTTGCCCCCTTTTTGCATCTTAGGGATATAGGATATGTCTATCAGATTATTTTTATTCTCGGCCTTTCTCATTATTGTCTCGGCTGCATCTGCTCAGGTTCCTAAACCTGCCATCAACCAATTGTCTGAGTCTGCCATCAAAAACGCTGTAGCGGCAATGGATGCTGACAGCAATGGCATACTGGATAGGTATGAGCTGTCTTTAAAAGTCAATGGTATTCCTAAATCTTCCTACTTTGCAGAGGATGCGCTGCAGACGGATAGCCTGATAAAGTACATGCTGACGAAAGCTGCCTGGATAGATCTTGAAAATCAATGGCCGCTTGCTCGGACCGTGGTGGATGCCATTGACAAAAATCACACTAATAGAATTGAGCCGGAGGAAGCAGTATTCGACCCACTCATCATGGCAGAAATTGCCGTGGATTACGGCAATGTGGTAACAGGCCATGATTTGATCAGTGCCTATGCATATGGCAACCTCCGCTTCAGCCGGAAAATTGAACTTGAAGATTAAGTGTTTGCGTTTTTTCTGACGATAGAAAATACGTCGTCAGGTTTATATGGTCGCCAAGCCATACTGGTGAGCGGCCCCTCAATGTGGACATAGTGATTGAGCCGCTGGGCTTTAAATTCTTCAACAACTTGGCTTTGAAAGTTTACCAAAGCAATCCAACCCTTCCCCTCAAGGTCGTTGAACCATTCCTCATAGTAATCATCTTCGCCAAAGTGAAAATTGAGCACGTTCTCACCAATCAAGATGAATTTGTCAATCCCTTCTTCAATCAGCACATCAATAACCTCGCGCTTTAGCAAGGCGATGTCATCGTTGATGCAGTCATTCCATTCCCCCATCAACTCAAGAATTGAATATCCAAGTTCGTAATCGGCATACAGAATCTTGACATACAGGGTGCTGGAACCAAATTCATCCCACTGCGGGTGGATGTAATAATCATAGACAGAGTTTGAGAATAAAAACTCGCTGTATGTGCGGCCATAAAATGGCGATTGCGGATCCTCTTCTGCTGTATAAAGGTCTCTCCAGTTATAAAATGGCTCTATTTCATGCATTGTGTCATCACTTTTGTGCAGCTTCAATAGCGTCAATCACTGCCCTTACACTGCCTTTTTCTGCCAGTAACTGGCCAGCAAGTTCTTTGTTCCAGCCATACATTTCCATCAGCATTCGGGTTCCGCGCTCTACAAGTTTGGCATTTTTCATCTGCATATCGACCATTCTGTTGCCTTTCACCTTTCCAAGTTTAATCATCAGCGCGGTGGAAATCATGTTCAGCACCATTTTTTGTGCAGTACCGGCTTTCATCCTGGTGCTCCCAGTCAAAAACTCCGGCCCGACTATTACTTCGATGGGATAATTCGAGACTGTGGCAATGGGTGAATCTGCATTACAAACAAGGCAGCCCGTCAATATTCCATTCTGCCTGCAAGCTGTTATTCCTCCAAGGACATAGGGCGTGGCACCGCTTGCACTTATGCCAATCACAAAATCCTGTGGTGTGGCTTTGTGAGCCTGCAAGTCTCGCCATGCAGCTGCTGTGTCATCCTCAGCACCTTCCTGCGCCATTCTGATTGCAGCATCGCCCCCGGCAATAATCCCTACGACTACGCTTGGCTCGACACCAAAAGTTGGCGGACACTCGGATGCATCAAGTATCCCGAGCCGCCCGCTGGTGCCGCTCCCTATGTAAAATAATCTTCCTCCTGACTTTAATTTTTCATAAGCTGCATCAATCAATGAACCTATTCTATCGAGCTTTGCCGTAACTGCCTTTGCAACAAGTTCATCCTCTGCATTGATGCCAGCAATGATTTGATGGGTTCCCATGGTTTCCAAATTGCTGTATCTGGACTCGCTTTCTGTTGTCTTCATAAATCGGAGTAAAACTTTACGAGGCCCTGCATTGGCGATTTTTCAGCCCCTGCAAATTCGAAACCTGCTTCACCGAGGCACTGGGCAAAAATATCCCTGAACGCAAAAGCAACTGAGCCGACTGCGCGCACTGGCACCTGAGGATACTGTGATATCTGGGTTCTGATAAAGTCCGCGAAAACCTTGCGAACCAAGCGCTGGCAATAATCTTCATCAATATGCATACTGAGAAAAGGGGCAAATTGTGCCAGCCAGCGATTTGCCTCGGCTCGGCGATACACATTCTCGATGATGTCAGATTTTTCAAAGCCAAAAGTCGCTTGAAATTCTTTCATCAGGTTTGTGGGCATCAATCCATAGCAGTAATCTGCGGCAAGTCGTTTTCCCATGCTGGCACCGCTGCCTTCATCACCCAAAATGTATCCGAGTGCAGGCACATTCTTCAGTATCGCCCCATTAGCATAATGGCAGCTGTTGGCCCCTGTACCCAAAATCACCGCGATTCCTTCTGCCTTGCCCAGCAGTGCCCTGGCAGCACCAAGTAAATCGTGCTCAACCTCAGCATGGGCCATTGGCCATTGCACATTTAATGCATCCAACACAATCTGCCGAAAATTTGGATGAGAAATGCCAGCACCGTAATAAGCAATGCATTCCACCTCTGAAATTTTCTCCCCCGCCTCGGCCACAATTTGCATTACCCTTTCTCTTGACTGCACAATTGGGTTGATGCCGGCGGTAAAAATGGTGGTCCAATTTCTGCCATCGCTGTGCATCCATTCAGTTTTGGTGCTCCCTGCATCCACAATCAGTTTCCCCGCCATTGCCATACAAAGGTCAGCGAACGGCTTATTTTTTGAATTGATGGGTGCCGAATGAAAAATTTGTTCAGTGTCATTTTTCTCTTTGCGGCATTCTCAAGTGCTCATGCCCAAACTGGCCCAAAACCCCCTTCCCGGCCACAGGCTGCCAATGTCATTTCCATGTATCACTCGCTGCCCATCGAGTTTCTGCCAGGGGTAGCTGAATGGCAAAAAAAGTCAAACCTGCCTGATGGCCAGGATACCCGCAAGTCTCTTATCGAAGAATCTGATTTGACAAAAGGCTACCTGAAAGCAAAGGCTCCTGCTGAAAACCTGCAAACCAAAGTGCTGATGTTCAAGGACAATAAAGAAACACCCTATCTTGCTGTCCAGACCATGAAATGCCTCGGCGATTGTGACAGCAAACTGAAAGTTTACAGAAAGGACAGCACCTGGACAGACATCACAAACCAGGTGTTACCTGTTCTGGATGAAAAAATGATATTGAAGACCGTGAAGGCTGGCTACAAAAAGACCTTCGGCGATGAGTATAAATATGAAAAGCGGAATTACACCGATGCTGCTGTGTTTGAAAAGGCCATGCTGATGGATATTCAGCCTGATGGAACAATTCTGGTGAAAGACCAATATCTACCTTTGCCTCTCTTTAAACTGCAGTGGAATAATCGCGGCGGTTTTGATGATAAGGCGCTCTGAATGGACTATCAAAATTTACTGCTTGCAAAGGCTGATGGGGTGGCGACAATCACACTCAACAGGCCAGATGTATTCAATGCTTTTAATGACGACCTGAGTTTCGAGCTCCAGGCCGCACTGAAAGATGTAACCAGGGATGCTGATATTCGAGTGGTGGTAATGACGGGCGCTGGTAAAGCATTCTGCAGCGGGCAGGACCTGAAAGCCATTGCCAGCACCGAAAAGCGCGATTTATCCAAGTCTCTTCACCAACGATACAACCCCATCATCAGGGCGATGCGTACCATGCCCAAGCCGATTATCGGCAGGCTGAATGGTGTGGCAGCAGGGGCTGGCTGCTCCATCGCATTGGCCTGCGATATGATAGTGGCGGCCGAGAACGCTTCCCTCATTGAAGTTTTTGTAAATGTCGGGCTGGTGCTCGATAGCGGCTCATCTTATTTTCTCCCCAGGCTTGTCGGAAGC
>CBDTVD010000158.1:0-5059 GCA_965363965.1 uncultured bacterium | reverse complement strand
CGAGATAAGGCCACGTGACTGGAGTTCAGACGTGTGCTCTTCCGATCTCCTCAGCCGAGGCAAAATTGCTTTCTGCGGAAGCGGCGCCGAGAAAATTACCGCAGCGTTAAATCATCCGAATGCCAAGCTATTAAATTTTTCAGCCTCAGCTGAATGGCTATTGCCCCTGGCAAGGCAGAAATTTGCAGCCGGTGAATTTGCTGACCTCAGCACGCACACCCCCTATTATTTGAAGCCTGTGGCAATTGGCCCGGCAAAGCAAGGATGAAAATAGAAAAACTGAATTATCCCGCCGTGATGGAGCTGACTGCCAAGGGTGCTGTCCCCCTTTTCAGTGATGCAATGATGCTGGAGGGAATTTATCCTGCAGGAGGCGTATACCTGGGCGACATGCCGGGCATTGCACTGCTGAAGGATTACCTGAGCCCAGCCCAGCCTGTGATATTGATCGGCCAGTTTGCGGCGGAACTGGCTGCAGAGGCTGGAAAATTGCCAAACGTGGTGGGATATCTGCCATCAAGCAATGAGGAGTGGGAGAGAAGCGGAGGTAAAATGGATGTCGCCCTGATGATTTCACCTTATGAGTTCAGCCTTGATTACCGATTGGCGCGCCCTAAAATTGTGGATATCAGGAGCCTTAAAACTTACTCTGAGGGTCATATTGCAGGTGCAGACAGCGTGCCTGGCGAGGCCATGATCAATCAGCTTGAAGAATTGCCCGCCAAGGGTTTTTTTTACCTTTATGGTGAATCAACTGCGCAGGCCGTAACCATGGTTACCATCATCAAGCGGATGAAACTCCACAATTATTATGTGCTCGAGGGTGGATATCGCGCCCTGCAGAAAGCACTCGACCAGCATCAGATGGCTGGTGAAGAGGCCGAGGATTAAGTTTTGCGTTTTTTCTGCTTTGCGGCAGGAAAAAGAACATTATTCAGTATCAGGCGATAGCCTGGGCTGTTGGGGTGCAGTTTCAGATCTGTGGGTGGCTCGCCTACGTGGTGCTGATAATCTTCAGGGTCATGGCCCCCGTAAAAAGTCCACATGCCTTTGCCATATTCTCCCCTGATATACTTCGCCTCGCCAAGTGATTTATTCTCGCCCAGCACGAGCACGTCAGGCTTGATTTGCGATTTTACAAATGCAGTGGTTTGCCCCATGAAGCCCTGTACAATTCGCGTGTGATTCTGGCAGAGCATGGTAGGGACAGGGTCCCATTTGGCTGAGAACTCAAAGAGGGTGAACTGGTCATTGGGCTCGCTGACGGGGCGCATTGGCGATACATCTATGCTGCTGAACTCATACTGATAAGGGTCGGTAACCAGCGTGAAATTCTGAAAAGCGAACGTGTTGGCATAATTGAGTTTCTGCTGTGCCTGGGGGTCGCTGCCATCTCCATCAAACATTTCAGCGCAAATGTCCAAGCCATCAGCTGCCAGGGCAATGTCATAGGTGTCAGGTGCGCTGCACATGGCAAACATGTATCCGCCGCCGGCCACGAAATCACGAATTTTTTTCACTACTGCCAGTTTCAGCTGGCTCACCTTGCTGTATCCCCATTTGGCAGCGGTAGCTTGGCTTTCCTTTACCTCTGACTGATACCAGGGAGCGTTTTTGTAACTCGACCAGAATTTGCCAAACTGCCCGGTAAAATCCTCATGGTGCAGGTGGAGCCAATCATACAGCGGCAATTTGTTCTGCAGTACCTCATCATCAAAAACCACCTCATATGGAATTTCAGCATAGCTGAGTGCGAGTGTAACTGCATCGTCCCAGGGCTGCTTGGTTTTGGGTGAGTACACGGCAATTTTAGGCGCTTTTTCCAGCTTGACAATGTCCATATTAACCTCAGGCTGGCCGATTTCAGCAGAAATTGATGCATATTGGGCATCAGCAATCAGCTGATAGCTTACATCCCTGATGATGCATTCTTTTTCAAGCAAGGCACTGTGCTTGATGGCGAAACTTCCCCCGCGGTAGTTCAGCAGCCAGTCTACAGTAACCTCTTGGGTCAGGCTCCAGTAAGCTACTCCATAACTTTTCATGTGGTTTTTTTGGTCCTCGTCCATGGGAATAAGGATATAGGCGGCCCTTGCAGCAACTGAAGAAAGCAGCAGAACGAGGATAATTATGGATCGAAACATCGCTATGCCACTGAGACTTCAAATTTTGTGCGGAACTTCGCCCCCTTATGTCTTTGCTCATAGTTGGCTCCATGGCTTTTGACGGCCTCGAGACTCCATTCGGCAAGGTTGACCGCATAGAAGGCGGAGCTGCAACCTATGCCTCACTCAGTGCCTCTTTCCTTGCAGATAAAATCGGGGTGATTTCAGTAATCGGCGATGATTTCAGCCGCGAGATGGTGAATGAACTCAGAAACAGAGGGATTGATCTATCCGGTGTGGAGATGGTTGAGGGAGGCAAAACTTTTTTCTGGCGCGGCCGGTATCATAACGACCTGAATACCCGCGACACGCTGGCCACTGAGTTAAATGTGCTGGGTGATTTTAAGCCAGTGGTTCCACAGGGATGGAAATCGCCCAGACTATTGATGCTGGGCAATTTGAGCCCATCAGTCCAGTTAAGTGTGCTGAGCCAATTGGAGAATCGGCCAGAATTAATTGCCGCTGACACCATGAACTTTTGGATGGACATTGCACTGGAAGAACTGAAGGAGGTGCTGAAAAAAATTGACTTGCTTTTTGTGAATGATGAAGAAGCCAGGCAATTGAGCGGAGAATACAGCCTCAGAAAATCGGCCAGAATCATTCAGGGAATGGGGCCGCGGATAGTGGTGATAAAAAAAGGAGAGCACGGCGCGCTGCTTTTTGATGCAGAGCGTGTAACCTTTTGCCCAGCACTGCCGCTTGAGGAAGTTTTCGACCCGACTGGTGCGGGAGACAGTTTTGCAGGGGGATTTATGGGATCATTGGCAGGCAGGGAAAAAATCAATCACTCCGCCTTGCGCAGGGCCTTGCTTTTTGGCACATCAATCGCCAGTTTCTGCGTCGAGCAGTTTGGGCCACAGCGGTTGCTGAGCCTGACCCGAGATGAAATTGACCAGCGCCGGCAGGAAATTGCCGAACTGATGTGCGCTGATTAATTTTTCCAGCTCAGGGCACTGTAGTTTTTTCCGTACTCCAGCATCTGATCGGTGAAACTGGTGGGATATTCAACGTTCACCTTCACAATTTTGCCGCCCTCCATCACAGGAACCAGTTTGGGCTGGATGAAGCCCATGTAAGGCGCCACACCCAGCGGCTTATAACGCTCGAGAATTTCTTTGTGCAGGGTTTGGTCAACTTTCACCCCATAGTTTTCCACCAGGTTCTGGCCCGCTTTAAAGTCGCCTTCGCTTTTTATGCGCTGAATCTCGCGCAGCAGTTGCCCGAAAAGTGTACGCAGTTTGTCGTAATCATTGATTCGGAAATAAGTTTTGCCATTGGCAGAGTATTTCTCGATGACATTTTCAGCCTTGCCTTTTTCCATCACCCATTGGGCAATCAGCTGACGGTTGCGCATATGCGCTTCCTCAATTTTGTCGCCCAATGCAATTCGGTTTAGTTGCAGCATCAGGCCGTTCATGATGTACAGGTCATACTCCGCTTTTCCCACATCAGTTGAAGAAGTGAGGCCGAGCCTGACGAGTTCCTCATCCATGATGTAGTATAGGGCTACCAGGTCGGCCCGCGCTTCTTCAAGCGTGTTTGCATACTGTTTCAGAGTTTGGTCGGGTGTGCCGATGCCTGGATTAATCTGTCCGCTTGCATGGCCAATGACCTCGTGCATATCGGTGGTTAATTCACCAGCCAGGGGCCCATATTTTTTGATGCGGGCTGCCACTTCAGGGCTGCTGGCAAACTCATCAATGTCTTTGGCTTTGCTCTTTACCGTGTTATAGGATGCCACGATGTTGCCAAGGGAAACCGATTTGCTGCCATGCATTTGCCTGATCCAGTTGGCATTTGGCAAATTGATTCCTATCGGGGTACTGGGCGCGCCATCGCCGGCCTCAACTATTGTGGTGATGACTTTGGCGCTTATGCCTACCACATTTTTCTTTTTGTGTTTAGGGTCGAGCGGTGAGTTATCCTCGAACCACTGGGCCCTGCTTCCCACCGCTGCAATCCTTTTCGAGGCTTCAAGGTCTTTGAAACTCACCACACTTTCCCAGCTTCCTTTTTTGCCAAGGGGGTCTTGATATACCTCTACAAAACCGTTCACCACATCAAGCCTGCTGCTGGTGTCGGCAATCCATGCAATGTTGTAATTGTCCCAATCTGTAAGGTTGCCCGTTTCATAGTATTTAATCAGCTGATAAAGTGCGGCGCGCTGCTGGTCGTTCTCGGCCACATTGCGGGCTTTTTCAAGCCAGTAGATGATTTTGGTGATAGCGTCACCGTACATCCCTTTTTTCTTCCACACTTTTTCATAGACCTGCCCTTTTTCAATGCTCACCTGGCTGTTGAGGCCATAGCTGATTGGGGTTGTGTCCTTTGGATTAACCATTTTGGCATAAAAGTCTTCGACCTGCTTTTGGGTTACGCCGTCATAAAAATTGTTTGCCGAGCCTGTAACATTATCAATGCCTGCGGCCAGGTTGACATGTTTTGCATCAACATTGGGATTGAAGATTACCTCCTTCAGGCTCATGGCCAGGTCTTCCGCAGTTTGCCCTTTGTCCAATGGCAGGGATTTCGGGTCTGCTGATTTCAGCAGGGTAAGCAGATAATCATAGCTGAAAGCGGGCAATATCTTATCGTTGGAATAATGGTGATGAATTCCATTGCTGAACCAAACGCGCTTGGCGTAGGTGATGAAGTTGTCCCATTCAGGCCCTGATTTTTCAACGGTCGCTGTGCTGACAATTCCTTCCAGCATCTTTCTGATTCGGAGGTTGTGCTTATACTTCTGATCATAAAATATGTCCCTTCCCCATAGTGCCGCTTCATAAAGATAATAAGCGAGTTCCTGCTGCTGTGCGGTCAGGGTTTCAAAGCCAGGCACCTGATACCTCAGCACAAGGATGTCAGCAAACCGGTCCGCCTCTACCTTAAAT
>CBDTVD010000157.1:0-5061 GCA_965363965.1 uncultured bacterium | reverse complement strand
GCGGCAAACCTGCTGCACGCCTGGGCGATATGACAGCTCACGGCGGACAAATCACCCTCGGCTGCTTCACCGTTCTCATCGGCGGATAATACCACAGCAAAATGCCCGAGCAGGAAATTGCACCAAATCCCCAGGAGAAATTTCAGGAAGCCATCGAATCCCTCGGGCCTGAACTAAGCCGAGTTGTTCGGCAGACCCTCACTTTAAAGTCGGCTGCAGGCACTGCCGCACCACTCATCAAAACTGCACTGCTCCCCAAACTCAGCTCACCTGAACTTAAACTCACCAAGCCGCAGGCACTCGCACTCACCAAGCCCGACTATGACCCCGATTTCTGGGCACGCGTGCCTGCCAAAATCAGCCAATAGAAGTACCACGGTTTGATTTCTACACATTTATTGCTTGATGCCGCTGTGCTCGAGGAAAACCTGATTGAAGCTCAGCGCCTCAATGTTCAAAACGTCTCGCTTTTCAAAGGCTCGCCTATGGCAGTGCTGGCCCCCGCAGCCCCCTATTTATTTACCTATGACCCTAAAGGCGATTTTGCCCGATGGGTGCGCACCAACGGATGGGGCAAAGCCTGGGGCGTATTCCTCAGCAGCGATTACCCCCTCGATGCCCTTCGCCGTCACTTTCGAAAATTTCTCTCCGTCCAGCTTCCCGATAAATCCACTGCCTTCCTCAGGTTCTATGACCCTCGCGTCCTCCGAGAATTTCTCCCCCTGCTTGATTCTTCACAGGTAAAACAGTTCTTCGGCCCGGTAAAAGCCATCATAATGGAGGATAAAGATCCCTCCTCCATCCTCATTTTCACTCATCACAAAGGCCATTTGCACACCGATGTCAGGCAGGCCGGCGGCTGAGGGGGGGATGAAAAAATAATATCTCGCCCCTTCCATTTTTGGCCCAGTCTGCCTTAAGTTTGTGTCGGCTTAACGGCCTCTCTCACGCCTTTTTCACCGTTTCCCCCACTCTTTTCACACCCTCTTTCGCCATGGCTTTTCAAAATGCTCGGCAATATCAGTTTAACATGCAGACCCAGGAACGGGCCCTGGGCCGGCAAGGGCAAAAATGCGCCATCTGCGGCGTCAGTTTCCTCGATTTCGACATCGGTCCCGTAGCCCAGCACATCGTCCCTACCAACACAGCTGCTAAATATCAGCTTGAACCCGAGTTCATCCGCGGAATGGACAACTGCGCTGTTGTTTGCGACGATTGCCACAACGATTCATCGCGCGGCGGACAGAACCAGAATGGATTCACCGGCGGCAGCACCGCCTACCCCTTCTTTGGCCACGATACCAAAATGAAGGCCCTTGCCTGGAACCTCAAAATCAATCGCGTTTGGAACCAGGTAAGGCAAAAGGCCAGGTCAGAACCTGAGCCAGCCATGGCGCCCTGAGCGAAGAGCAGCGGCTACATGGGCATTTCAGCCATAGGTTGCCTTTTATCAGCCATTTAAGCCCTCCCCTTTCAGGGCAACTTTTACAGTTTCTTTTTTGGGGCTTTTCGCCTCAGCGGCAGCTGGTCTTTTTGTAATCAGTCAGCGCCCTGTCCTGCTGCATGGCCCATGCGGCCCAGCGATTTCTGTTTTTCAGCAGCAATTGCATCGGGCCCTGCAGTTTAAACAATCGCCCCTCAGCCTGCCCACCAGATGGGTACATCATTTCAGCACCTGCACGCCTGATTCCGCTGATGGCACTGCGCGCCTGCTGCGCATGGGCCGATTCATTCTGCCCACCGATTTGCTGCGCCATCCCTTCAGCAATGCCACTGCACTCCACAAGCGATGCAAAATGGCTCAGCAGTCTGTCATGCGCCGTAACCAGGTTTTTGCCATACCGCTGCAGCACATTCATCAGCACACTGCCGTTTTCCCATGTAATCAATTCACGCGGCAATTGGTCCATCAGCCCTCGGCTGAACTCCAAACTGTTCTGAAACCAGTTTTCCGTCCGCGCAAGGTGCTTTCCCAGAAAATCGTTGGTGTTTTCCGCGCCTATTTCACCCGCCAGCTGCAGGCAGCGCAGCAGCGTGTCTATGTCTTCGGCGGCACTCATATGCCTGATTTCTGAGGTTATTATGGATACCCATTGCCCATGGGCAACCTCTGTCATCCGCACTGCAGCTGACGATTTCACAACCTGCAGTGATTTCTGCAGCAATGCTTGCAGCATGTCCTCCTGGGTTTTGATTGCCGCCAGCACAGGCGAGCTGTAAGCCAGCGCCTTGTGCGGGCCGCTGCTCATCCGCACGGCAGCCGCTGCACGCCCATTCGGGCTATGAGATATCCCCAAACCGCGCATCCATCGCTCTACGTTCTGCATCGCCTGACGGTCCATGTCCATCCGATGCGTGCGCGCCAGCAAGCTTTTGGCTACATTGCCAGTTGCGGTGTTTAGTTCAGTGCGGGCCGATGGATTTCTTCCACCATCGCCAAAGGGATGATTTTTCTGCATGGCTGATTGAGTGCTTGATTATTGAATGGCTGATCTGTCTTCACACCTTTCCAATTTCTTCTCAATCACAGTTTTTTCATCTTTCAGCGCGCTGAAATCCTTTTGGATTGTCTTCAGGTCTTCTTTGTCGCCCTTGGCGCGGCTGTATGCGTTTTGCAGCAGTGGAAAGAGTTCATTCTGGCTGGCAGATGAATCTTTGAGGGACACTTGCAAATCCGTCATTTGTTGTTCAATTTGGGTCTTGATGCCTGTGTTATAGGCATCAGGCGTTTTCAGGCTCGCAAAAATCGAGTCCAATGCTCGCACAGGGCGCAGTGCTTCGCTCCCTTTCGATGACGTGCTGCTCAATTGCTCCACCTTTTGCCGAAGCAATGCATTTTCAAGCGAGGGCATTTTCAGCCCGATGGTTAAAATTGCTGTCAGTATTCCAGCCAGGGCCAGCACCAGCAATGCAAAAATGGCAAAGCCTTGCGTAAACTCTTTTTGGTTGGTGGGCTTCAGCATTTTTAATCAGTCCGATTGTCAGGGGGTTGATAACACCGCAAACTTAAGGCCTCTGCACCTTTTCTTCCTTACAATAAGCCCCAGTCATCATCTGCATTGGCAGCAGGTGCAGGCGGCGGCGGGGCGGCCTGCGGCGCAGGCGATGCCGGTTTTGGCCGGCTCATCCCCGGAAAACTCACAGGCTTGCTTTTTGGGGCTGGCGCAGGCGCAGCAGGCCGAGGGGCAGGTGGAGCAGGCCGAGGCGCAGGCGCAATAGGCTCATTTGGCGGCATGGGTCGCTGATAGGCCGGGGGCTGCGGCGCGGGCCGATGTGCTGCAGCAGGTGCACCACCCATCACCATCCATTCTTCCCCATCCTTGCTCTGCCCGATTAGATCGAGTTTCGATACACCAACAAGTGTCGCAGATAAAGTCTCTATGAACCCTGCCAGCGGATGCCAGCACTCACTCAGGTCGTCGTGGTTATAATCTATCCTATACGCCGCGTTGATCATCGCTTCTATCTGCCCAGCAGCCGTGCCCGTCCACTCTGTCAGATAACCCAGCAATTCTTCCCTGTCCCTGTCGCTGAGCGTGTGCAGAAACACCCGCGTCAGCCCAGCAATGCTGTTCAGGCTGGCGATTGCCTCCACTGGCGGCTGAGATGGGTAGAGAGCATTCATCTTGAACCGCTCACTCCCTACATGGTAACACAATGCCTCTGCCAGGCTCCTTAGGTTTACGGCCAGCGGGTGCATCTGGTTCTTGTTAACCACTTTTTCCATGATGCGCACACAGGCCTCACCTATTTCACCCACCTGTTTTCGGGCCTTGCCATATCTCTGCAGCAGCGGCCCGTGGCTGTTTATGGTGCTGCATGGGGGCAGGTATTCGCCATCAGGTTCATATGCAGGGTCAGCATATCGCAGTCGGCCCAGCACCAGGCTGTTGCCCGCACCCCGCATTCCCGTTATCTGCTCAGCTGTCAGCAGCGATAAATGCATTGCTGGCAGCGTATAGGGCAGCCGAAGGGGGCTGGCGATGCCGTCAGGCTCCCCTACCGGCATCCGCTCATACGGCGAAACAGTAAGCACCACATAGAGTTGCAATGGCTGCGATTGGTTAAGGTCATACTCAGCCTTCAGGGGCGCTTGCCCAGGGCCGCGGCCAGCAATGTAAACATACGTGCCGCCCTGGGTTATCCCATGGCAAGTGTTCAGTTGCACCACAGTTCGCCCCAGCCCATTTTCCATCACCTCCCACTCAGTGCCCAGTGCATTCTCCCATTTCATCAGCCCATATTCATAGGCCTTCAAAGGTCGCCGGCTGGTCATCAGGTGCAGCAAGCCATCCTGCATTTCATTAAAATGCCGCGCATTCAGCTTCATGCCATCCACCCAGTTGGGCAGCAGGCGTTGTGTGTCTTCTTTCATGTCTTAAAAACTATTGGCCGATTCTGGTACAACTGATGACTTGGGCTCACTCCTCCTCTGCATACACTGTCCGCTCGGCAACCACAATGTGCTTTTCAGTTAATTTATTTTCCAGTATGCTCAGGCTCGGGTCAATGTATTTCTTGTCGGCCAGCATTCCCTGGGGTTTGATGTAAAAGTGCCACCCCGCTGCATTATCCTGCAGTGCCCACGGGTTCAATTGATTCTCAGGGTTCCGCTTGTTGTAATCAGTTACAAACTTGATGAAGAAATATTGAAACGGCAAGTTGATTGGGGCCTTCATTTTAAAGGGCACTGGCTCCTCCTCGCCATTCGGGCTGGTCATCAGGGTCAGCAGCATCAGCTGGCTCATGTCCACTGCCTGAGGGTCGAAGTCGTCATACTCCGGAAATCCCCACAGCTGATAGTTCAGTTTTGGCAGCGCAAGCAATGCAGCATACGCCATGATGGCCAGCTGAGGCAATATAAACCCAAGCACTGCCAGCGAGGCCGTTCCTCCGATACCTATCAGCCAATTCTGCCGATAGATTTCAAATGATACGGCATACCCCAGCAGCAGCACCCCCGCAATCACCAGCGGCTTATGCCACCGCGCGATGTCCTCTTCTTTCAGATACGGCGGCAGAGCTTTCAAAAACAATGTCCCCAGCGCTATTGACACCGCC
>CBDTVD010000156.1:0-5067 GCA_965363965.1 uncultured bacterium | reverse complement strand
CTGATGGCCTGGGTTTTCGGTTTTCTGCTCTATGATTTCACTGGCCTGCCCATGTACGGCTCGCTTTACGATTACCACCCTTTCCGAGGCCGAGTGCTGGCTCTCCATCACCTGGTGCTTCCAGCGATTGCGCTCGGCATCAGGCCGGTGAGCATTGTGGTGCAGCTGACCCGCAGTGCCCTGCTCGATGTTCTCGGCATGGACTATGTCCGCACTGCGACTGCCAAGGGCCTCCACCCCCGCCGAGTGCTGGTGCGCCATGCGCTGAGGAATGCCCTCAACCCCGTGGTAACGTCCCTCAGCGGATGGCTGGCAAGTCTGCTGGCCGGCGCCTTTTTCATCGAGTTTATCTTTGGCTGGGGGGGCATCGGCAAACTAACCGTCGATGCCCTGCTTGCTGCCGACCTCCCCGTCATCATGGCCTGCGTAGTGCTGGTGGGCGCCATCTTTATTACCATCAACCTGATCGTTGATGGCCTCTTCGCCATCTTAGACCCGAGGGTGAGGGGTTAGTAGAGGCTGTCTATTTTCGACTTTTTCTCCAAGACGGGTTTAGGTGCGGGCGCAGTTAAATTTTCGCCGTTCTGCATGTCGTTCTTTTCCTCTGGTTTTCCTTCAGTGGTTCCCGTTGTAGTGGGTGGTTTTGTGCTTGGGATAGTTGTTGTGGCACTGGATGAAGTGGTCTCCCCTAAAGTCGATTTTCCTCGCAGAGTTTTTATAAGAGGCGCACCGCCGACGATGGTGGCCGTAATAACAAGCTGGCTACCGCTAAACCCTGTAATGTCTCTTTTTTTCCCGAGAACTTCATTATCAGCCATAGGGGAGAATATTCCCCGCGCTGACAGGGTTACATGATAAATGTTTAAAGTGGCATATGTTTCCAGCGAATAGAATCTCCGGTCAGTTACACCAAAAAACATCAGCGGCAGAACGTTGCTTTCCCTGGAAAAATCACCCGTTAAGTTACGAATAGATGCATCTCCCCCCAGCCTGAGATATATGTTAGGGTCGGCATTGCTTTTAAAGACATCAGCGAAAATTCCAGCCGTAAACATGGAGTAGCCGACGTTATGATAGGATGTGTCTTCCCTGATCTTTTGGAACAACGTTTTTCCAGTTGTGATGGAGCCGCAAATGCCAAATGGATGCAAGGCACGACGATCATCGACGCTGAGCGAGCCGCCGAGAAAAAAACTTTGCCTGCCGAGTGTGGGCGTCAATAAAAATGAAGCAAAAGGCTGATTTGGCGATTGAAGTCCAAAATTCGGCCGAATGGTATCCCGACTATCCGAAATGGAATATCGCACCTTGATTTCCCGCTCATCAAAAATGGGAATGCTTTTTTCTCTTTTGTGATAATTGATTTGTTTGTTAAGCCAGTTGGTCGGACTGCGCAAACTGTCACGAAATACATATATGTTCAGGCCAACGCCAAGCTGGCCTGGCAAAGGGCCATTCTCGGCTTTAAGTACATCCGCCAAACCAGCCTGGCCCACCAAGCTTATTAGACTCGAAAGTGGTGGCGGGGGGTTGGGATCAGTTTCATTTGGTTTTGCCGGTGGTTTTGGCAGCGTTTGTTTACCGGCATGGCTCAGCAGTTCTGATTTAGTTATCAAAAAAATTCTGGCTTGCGGAATAGGGCGTTTATATACTGACAAACCACCAACTTCTACTTTCGTTCCCGAGTCAAAAATGAACGATTGAGCGGGATCGTTATACAGGGAATAGTTGGTAGTGCCAATAGTCCAGTCCACAAAGGTTAACAGATAACTTGCATTGTTTTCGAAAGTGGTTGCACTATGGATGGTGAAAAGGGCACCCATCGGGGCCTGCAAAGGCTGGCTGATTTTGACAGTGGATGACTGAATGGTTTCTTTTCGATAGGCATCTGGCTCCACTTCATAAATCAATGCCCTTTCCCTGAATTGATATTTGCCGCCTTTCAAAAGCGTGTCTTGAGCCATACCTTGAGTCCATAGAACTGCTTGAAGCACAACGAGTAAAAGTCCTTGTTTCATGGAGCAAACCTCCGATGAGGGGGAAAAATCCTCCAAACCGAAAATGCTGACTTTTTTTCTGAGAATGGCTTGAGGCTGACCTTAATACCCCATGTCGTGGTCAAGCAGGAACCAGTAAAAACTCCACATCTGCGCGGCGAGAAGGGCCGTTATCAGAGCGACCTTTATGCCCATCCTGGCCCCCGCCATCCATCGGCCGAGGGGGATGAACCAGGGGAAAACAATCCCCATGAATCGCCCCATCGAAATGGCGGAGCCAGCCGAGAGGGGGAGCAGCAGACTGACCCAGAACATCACCTTTAAACTCAGCCGCTGCCGCCGAGCCATCAGCAGGTACCACAGCGCAATGCCGACCGTGTAAAAACTGAGCAATTGCAGTGTCCAGCGGCCCTCGGCCCACAGGCTCTGCCAGGGCCATTGCGTTTTTCGGTGCCAGCCCTGCTGTGCGGTCATAAAAGCGAATGCATCGCCTGTCTGATGATCAAGATATAAACACCACCCGAGGAGGGCCAGTGGCATGGTAACAAAGCAAAGCAGGGGCAAAAATGGCCGAATCCCCTGGCTGAGCAGCACTTTGCGCCGCTCCCTGTTGAACATCCCCAATTCCTCGAGTGCAAACAGCCCAATTGGCAGCCCCATCGCTGAGCCATTGGGCCTGCACAGCACCAGCAAAGGGCCCAGCAAAGCCACCGCCCACCATCGCCAATTGAGTATAGCCAGCATCATCCCGCAAATCAGGCTGAGGAATAGCGCCTCGGTGTAGTAAGCATGCAGGAAATAACCGAAAGGCCAAACCATCATCAGCAGCACGGTGTAAAAGGCCGCCTTTTGATTGGCCAACAGCTTCAGCAGCTGATAGAGCAGGTATAAGGCCAGCAGACTGAGCACCGAACTCAGCAGGAGTGCCGAGTCAAAATAGTCCCAGTCTGTCAGTTCCTTCACCCCGTAAACCATTGCAGGGTAAAGGGGGAAAAAGGCGTATCGGCTCAGCTGAAAATCGTTGGTTTCATTGGGGTATAGCTGCAGGGGAGTTCCTGGGGGGTAACCGCCATGCACAATCATCATGTACCACCAGCTGTCCACCCGGGCCATGGTGTGGTTGAGGCCTTTATGCCCATACTCCTCGATGCCGAACAGGTCGCGGTCGCTGATGGGCAGGTCTGTCAGGTTTGCGATGGCAATCGGCATCCCGAACAGCAGCACCTTCAAGCCGAGCCACAGCAGCACAATGCCGTGAAAATTGGCCAAGCCGACCGTCCTGTTGTCAGTAACCGAGCGGAGCATTGCGCAAAAACCACAGGAATGTCCAGATATTCGCCAGCATCAGCAGCCCTGCGCCCATCCACATATATGCTGGTTTAATGGCTTGAATCCGCTGCGCCAGCCCGAGGTGCCAGGGAAAAACAATGGCCATGTATCGCCCGATGCTGACAGGGTTGCCCGCGCTGAGGGGGAGCAGCAGCGTAAGCCAGAACATCACCTTGAGGCTGAGCCGCTGCCGCCAGCCCACCAAAAGATAAAGCAATACCAGCCCCACCACATAAAAACTGTTGAACTGCAAATCCCACCTGTTGTCGGCAAAAAGGGCCTGCCAGGGCCACATCTGCTGCTTGGCCCAGCCTTTTTGGGCAGTGAGAAATGCCAGTGCATCGCCCGTTTTATGATATAGCCACACACAATAGAGCCCGAGCGCCAGCGGCATGGCCAGCAGGGTGAGCACAGGCCATAAATTTCTGATGTTCAGCCGCTTGATTTCCATCAGCCCAGCGCGGGTAAATGTCCCCGATTGCTCCAGGATGAACAGCCCCAATGGCAGGCCCATCACGATTCCATTTGGCCGAGTCAAAGTCAGCAGCCCGCTGAAAAGGGCCAGCTGCCACCACCGCCGGTCGAGTATCGAAAGAAAGCAGCCGCTCAGCAGGAAGAGGAAGGGTGCCTCCGTGTAATAGGCGTGCAGAAAATGGCCGAATGGCCAAACCAGCACCAGCACACAGGCCATCATCGCCAGGCGCTCACTTTGGGTGAGTTTCACCAGCACCCGATAAAGCAAAGCAACCGCCCCCGTGCAGTAGAACAGGTTGGCCACAAATGCGCTGTAAGGGAAGCCCCACCCAGTGGTGAGCACCACCACCCGCACCGATTCCGGCCAAAGGGGAAAAAATGCATAGATGGTCTGCTGAAAGCCGTTGGCTGCGTTGGGCAGGTCTGCGGGGGTGTAGTCATACCAGCCATTTTTCACGATGTTGGTGTACCAGCCGCTGTCGCTCCGGCTGAAGGCTCCAAAAATCGATCGCCAGTCCCAGGTGGCAAATCTGAATCCCCTATCATCGTCAAATGGGATGCCCAGCCAATTGGCCATCGCCACAGCACTCAGCACCAGCAGCAGTTTGATGCCAATGGTCAGCAGCACCAGCCTCAGGATATTTCTGTCCACCGCTGCAAAGGTGCACTTCGCCCTGGCGATTATTTAGTGGAGCGACAAAACCTGTCGTAACTTGGCATCTGCGCTGCAACCAGCGGTGCCGTTTATTCATTAGGCCCATCAATACAGCAATTCTCCATGGATATCCTCATCATCATCCTTCTTGCGGCCCTCATCGTCCTGGTGGCCATCCTGCTCACCCGAAAGCCATCAGCCAACTCAAACTCACCAGGCGGCGATGGTCAAATTCAAGTCCTTTCAAGCCAAATCGAGCTTTACAAAGCCCAGGTTGAAGACCAGAAAGCGGAACTCGAACGACTGAAAAATCAGGGGTTCGAACTGGCCAGCCTCAGCACGCGCTTTGAACTCAGGGAAGAACTCATCCTCAGCACCGAGGCAGCCCTAACCGAAACACGCAATGCCCTTGACAGAAAATCAAAAGAAACTGATGACTGGCGAGCAGAAGCCGACCGGGGAAAACTCAGCATTCAGCACCTTGAACTCAGGGGGAATGACCTCACTGCTAAAATTAAAAATTTAGAAGAACAGGCCCGCCAATCGGCAGCGGAATTACTACGCCTCAGCGGCATTGAAAGCCGCCTGAAAGCTGAACTGGCGGCAGCCACC
>CBDTVD010000155.1:0-5110 GCA_965363965.1 uncultured bacterium | reverse complement strand
TATCCAGCCGACAAGGATAAACGCGATCCTCTCTATGATGAGAAGCTGAACCGATGGATGGGTGCAGTGAGGGTGGATGGCAGGCTGAAACTGATGACGGTGGACCTGAACCGCAAGGCAGTGGCTCTGGTGGCTGATATGCCCGAGAATGCCAGCAATCCGCAATTTACGGCGATGCCCCAATTGCAAACCCGCAGCATCAGCGGCGTGGTGGTTGATGATGTGAATTCCAATGGGAATCGCGATAAGTTTGATGGGCTGGTAGCTTATGAAAAAGTGATACTTCAGCGGCAATCGGCCCTAACCCTAGCATGGGTGGATGAACAAGCAACGTTTGCAGATGCGAATGGCTACTACCGGTTTTTGCCCGACACCTGGGGGAATTACAGGGTGTGGATTAAAAATCTGATCCCTGGCAGAAAGATCATCCAAAAGGAGGAGACTTTTTCCGTCTTCGACATTGGCAATTTTGAAAACGCAAATATCATGGTGCAATCAGGGGTGAAAAACGACCTTTCTGTATCATCATACTTTGCAGGCCGCATCAGACCTGGCCGGGTGGGATTGTTTCAAATTTATTGCTCGAATGACGGCAGTGACAGCCGCCCAGCCAAGGTTAGTGTCAGCTACTCAAAGGATATGATGGCATTCAAGTCCTGCTCCATTGAGCCGTCGGCCTCTGGTGAGGGCATCTTGGATTGGGACTTTGGGATAGTAGCTGGCGCTTGGGACACAATGGTGAATGTGTACTTTACCATCGATGAAAAAATGCGGAGCGGAGACACCGTGCCAATGCATGTGGCCTTGATGAATGAAGGTGATGTGAACCCTGAGGATAATTTCGATACCACCAAAGAGGTGATAACTGGTTCCTATGACCCCAATGACATTGCGGTTGCGCCGAAGGAAGGGAAAGTGCTGCCTGGCACAAAGCTGACTTACACCATCCGGTTCCAGAACACGGGGAATGACACCGCATTCGATGTGGTGGTTAAAAATCTGGTTGATGAGAACTTTGACATGGAAACAATCAAAATTCATCAGGCCAGCCATCGAATGATGGTGCAGCTTGAAGGGCGGGAACTGCAATTTATCTTTCGGAATATTCTGCTGCCAGACAGCAATGTGAACGAACAATTGAGCCACGGTTTTTTATCCTATTCGATTTCTCCAAAAGCTGGCCTGAAGGATGGGGTGAAAGTGGAGAACACAGCCGATATCTACTTTGACTTTAATGCGCCTGTGCGGACAAACACTGTGGGCAATGTGTTCACCAGTGAGACTGTTGGCACCGTCGAGCGACTGAACAGGGGCGGGATGGCTGCATTTCCCAATCCCTCAAGCAGTTCTGTGCAGGTTTGTTTGCCAACTGAGTTCGGCCCTGCTACCTACACTGTTACGGATTTGCTGGGAAGAGCAGTTTTGAGGGGCCAAATTGCTGGAACCTTGATACTTGATTTGAGCGGATTTGCTGCGGGCACATACCTATTCTCGGCTCGGTCAGCAACAGGAAGTGAGGGCCACTTGCTGCTTGAGAAGGTGGAATAAGCCATCAAGCCCCGCCCCCTCCTTAACTTCGCCCCTGCACCATTTTGTACGGAATGAGTGCCACAAAGCGCGAGAACATGACGGCACCCGAGCACCTGCTGGAGGTAAAAAACCTGACGACCGAATTTAAAACCGACGAGGGCATTCTGAAAGCCGTGGACGGCATTTCATTCCACCTGAACAAGGGGGAAACGCTGGGGATAGTTGGTGAATCGGGTTCAGGTAAATCAGTGACATCGCTTTCAGTGATGAGGCTGATACCCAATCCTCCGGGTCGGATTTCAGGGGGAGAGATTTTATATCGGAGCAGGGACAGGGGATTGGTGGACTTGACGCGGGTGAGCAAAGCGGAGATGCGGCACTTCAGGGGCAATGAAATCTCGATGATTTTTCAGGAGCCGATGACAAGCCTGAACCCTGTTTACACCTGCGGCGACCAAGTGGCAGAAGCGATCGAGCTGCACCAGAAGGTGGGCCGTGCTGAAGCGAAACGCCGCACAATCGCACTCTTTAATGAAGTACAGCTTCCTCGGCCAGAGAAAATCTGGGATAGTTATCCGCATCAAATCAGCGGGGGACAAAAGCAGCGTGTGATGATAGCAATGGCGATGAGCTGCAACCCCAGCATCCTGATTGCAGATGAGCCGACCACTGCCCTGGATGTTACGGTGCAAAACACCATCCTGGAGCTGATGCAGCGCCTGCAGGCCAGCCATGGAATGAGCATCATGTTTATTACCCACGACCTGGGAGTAATCGCTGAGATTGCTGACCGCGTGGCGGTGATGTATAAAGGCCGAATTGTGGAGGAAGGGCCTGTGCTGGAAATTTTCAGCAATCCGCAGCATCCCTATACCAAGGGGCTGCTGGCATGCCGGCCCCCGCTGGACCATCGGCTGCGGGTTTTGCCCACCATGCGCGATTTTATGGAAGAAGATGAACAGGGCAACATGGTGTCGCTGGAAAAATCGGTGGCTGAAGTGGTAGCTGACTTTATGGTGGATGAAACCCAGAATCTGGCGAGGGCCATTGAACTGCAGGCCCAGGCGCCCGTGCTGAAAGTAGAAGACCTGAAAATGCACTTTCCCATCAGGCAAGGATTCTTCGGCAAGGTTGTCGGGCATGTGAAGGCTGTGGATGGGGTAAGCTTTGATGTGTATCCGGGTGAGGTGCTGGGGCTGGTTGGTGAAAGCGGCTGCGGAAAGACCACACTCGGCCGAACCATCATTCGGCTGCTGGAGCCCACTGCAGGACGCATGACATTCGAGGGCCATGAGATGACCGAGCTGAATGCCGCGGATTTGAGACGAGTGAGGAAAGACATCCAGATTATTTTTCAGGACCCTTACAGCAGCCTCAACCCCCGGATGACAGTTGGGTCAGCGATTATGGAGCCGATGAAAGTGCATGGGCTGCTGGAGGATGACAAGGCCCGCAAGGCGAGGGTGATTGAATTGCTCCACCGCGTAAACCTGCGGGCAAGCCATTTCAACCGTTACCCCCATGAGTTCAGCGGGGGGCAACGGCAGCGGATCAGCATTGCCAGGGCATTGGCAGTTAACCCCAACTTCATCATCTGCGATGAAAGCGTCTCGGCCCTGGATGTTTCAGTGCAGGCGCAGGTGCTCAATTTGCTGAATGAACTGAAGCGAGATTTTGGCCTGACCTACATTTTCATCAGCCACGACCTTTCGGTGGTCAAGTTTATGAGCGATCGGATTGCGGTGATGAACGCGGGGCTGATTGAAGAACTCGGCCCAGCTGACGAAATCTATAACAATCCGCAAAAGGATTATACGCGCAAACTGATTGATGCAATACCCAAAGGCAGGATTGAAGACATTGTGGAGGCAGTTGAGCGCCGGCGGGCAGTGAATGCTGCCTGACGGAATGGCATAAAAGGTGTTAAACAGGGCATCATCCATGCAAGATGGCCCTGAACTTGGAGTGCCAGGGTAACTTTGTTTTCATTTTACTTTTCACACTGTCGATTGCCAAAATGCTGCGCCCTATAGCGAAACTCGCCTTTACCCTTATCCTGATGCAAACTGTTTCGCCTGGGCTGCTGGCCCAAAAAACGTCTCCGCCTTCCTCTGCCAAGTTGATTTTATCCATTTCAGGCACTGGCCAGCCGGAGGACCTGACAATCCCGTTTAAAAAGTATAAGTTTCCCAATGGCCTGACGCTGATTGTGCATGAGGACCACAGCGACCCGATTGTGCATGTTGATGTAACTTATCATGTAGGGTCGGCGAGAGAGGAAATTGGGAAGTCTGGCTTTGCGCATTTTTTCGAGCATATGATGTTTCAGGGCTCGAAGAATGTGGGTGATGAGCAGCATTTCAAGCTGGTATCCGAGGCTGGTGGTACGCTGAACGGTACAACTAACCTGGACAGAACTAACTATTTTGAGACTGTACCGCGGAATTATCTGGAGCGGATGCTGTGGCTTGAAGCTGACCGAATGGGTTTTCTGCTGGATGCCGTAACGCAAAAGAAATTTGAGATTCAGCGTTCGACTGTCAAAAATGAAAAGGGGCAGAACTATGAAAATCGGCCATATGGAATGGTGGGCGAGTTCAGCAGGGCCCATTTCTATCCCTATGGGCACCCGTACAGCTGGAGCACGATTGGCTATGTAGCAGATTTGGACAGGGTATCGGTGGATGACCTGAAAGATTTTTTTCTGCGCTGGTATGGCCCCAACAATGCCGTGCTGACTGTGGCCGGAGACGTGAAAGCAGACGAGGTTGTTGGGCTGGTGGAAAAATATTTCGGCCCAATACCCGCAGGCCCTGAAGTGGCCAAGCAAATTGTGGAGCCATTTCAACTGGAAAAAGACCGGTATGTATCCATGGAGGACAATATCCGCTTCCCCATGCTGCGGATGAGTTTTCCCACTGTGCCTGCATACAGCCCTGCAGAACCGGCGATTGACATACTCGCTCAGATTATCGGGGGCGACCAGGGGTCGATATTATATCAGAAACTGGTGAAGGGGCAAAAAGCAATTCAAGCGTATGCTGAAAGCCCCTGCTTTGAGCTTGCTGGCGAGTTCAACATAGTTGCCCTGGCCTACCCAGGTACCACCCTGGCAGAAATGGAAAAAGAAGTCCGCGCTGCATTGGACGAGTTTATGGTGAGGGGTGTAACACAGGACGACATTGATAAAATTGTAGCCGAAAAACTCAGCGGGCAGATTGGTCGGATGGAAAGCGTAGCTGGCAAGGGCAGCATGCTGTCGGCTTATGAAACATTCATCGGTGAGCCGAACTATGGCGTTTTTGATGCCACGCGGTATCAACTGGTGAAGAAAGAAGATGTGCTGCAGGCATATAACCAGTATATCCGCGGGCGGCATGCACTTATAACCAGTGTGGTGCCGAAGGGAAAACGTGAGTGGATTGCAGCCCCAGACAATTACACTGCAGGGGGAGACACCAGCAAAGTGGTTTACAACGATTACAGCTATCTGACCAAAAAAACAATCACTGATAATTTCGACCGCAGCAAAACGCCCAAGGCTGGCCCTGCGCCAGTGATTACTGTACCTGCGTATTAC
>CBDTVD010000154.1:0-5122 GCA_965363965.1 uncultured bacterium | reverse complement strand
CTCACTGTCGGCTTTGCCATTGAGTTCTTTCTTGGTGAGCCATTGATAGATGGGGTCCATGTTGCCGCCTTTGACGGTGATTTTTTCTGAGACAGGAAAGCTGACACCATAATTTACCTGGCAAAACTCAGCGATTTCGGTGTTGCTTCCCGGTTCCTGCCCGCCGAAATCGTTGGTGGGGAAGCCGAGCACAACCAAGTTATCTTTGAATCGCTGGCTCACTTCTTCCAATTGCTTGTATTGGGGGGTGTAGCCGCACTCGCTGGCGGTGTTGACAATCAGCAGTTTCTTTCCTTTAAACTCGCTGAGGCTGATTTTTTTCCCTTGCAGAGTGGTGAAACTGTAATCATAAATTGATTTTCTATCCCCTGCATCGCTGCTAACCGCAGTTGAGGGGGTATCGGTGCTGGCAAAATTGTCCATTTGATTCTGGTTGCAGGAGGTGAGTGCCGCGAGGCCGAGGGCCGCAGCGAAAAGCGATATGCGCATGATTGATTTTAACAATCCATAACCCAAATGGGTTTAAGTTTGCTGAAATGAAAATGATAGCCACAGCAAAATGGCAGGCCATGCTCGCAGGCGTGCTGGGAATATTGATTTTGGGTGCAGCCGGAATGGGGTGCGAGGCAAATGATAACCACAAAACCGACACGGCCAACGACCCGAATAAACCTGAAACCGAGGAACTGGCTTTTACAGGCGATGCGGGCCAAAAGGATGGGCCCAGCATAAGATATGACCAGTACCCGGGGGCACGCCTCTATACCCTCAGCTGGAACAATGCTGATAATGCAATGGGCAAAAGGTACCTGTACAGCAACGATGGCCGATTGCTGGCTACACTCGACAGCATCAAAGCCTACGCGCCTATGAATGAGTCTTCTGCCGACACAGGGTTTAAAAATCAGGCTTGGATGCGCCTGCACCTGCCCAGCGGATATATGTTCGCTGAAGGCTGGGTGAGCTATAGAACCGATTTTGACGATGGCGGCTATATGCTGATGGGTGACTGGATGTATCGCCCCATGGAAGGCGGCAGCCGCAAACTGACAGGCCCCTGGCGAATGATGCCCCCTTTGGATGGCGGCGCAGGATGGGAAGCCCTCAGCGCCCTCTTTCTGACGATTTAATTGCAAAATCTTTCAGGGGACCTGACTCACCGCCATTAATTGAATGTCGATTCCAATTCTTTTGGGCAAAGGGCGCGGGCACTGGCACCAATCAGGTAAAAATCTACTTGAACCTGCTGCATGGCAAATTCAAGGGCGTTAAACAACTCGCGGTTATTCTTTTGTAACTGGTTTAAAACTTTTTTTAATTTGTCCTTCATAAATCAAATTGGCTGTTTCAATTGCTCTGGGGTCTCCTGTTTGCTTCAGGTCGGCGAATGCAATAATTTCAGGCCCTGCGGGTCCGTGGTCATCCGGCCAAAATCGATGATAGATTTTCACTTGCCCTTGGGCCGAAGGCATAATCATGTACTTGGCTTTCAATTCATAAGGGCTCAAAAGGGTATAAATTTTTTCCGGTTTTTTGGCATCCAAATAACCTGTAAGCAGGTTTCCGGCAATGTCACCGCCCCAATGGGTGTCGCTTGTTTCAAGTGGCAAACTTTTCCAGTCGGCCATTGCTTTCGGGGGGAGTTGATAATTGCCAATCAGCAGGTTTGCCTGCAGCCGTTCGCAGAATCCCTGTGCCCAAAGGGTTAATATCCCGTGCGGCTCTATCATCAAATTCTGATTATTCAACAGTTTTCGGCTGCGGAGTTTAGAGTAGAGCCGGCTAAGCGTCGCGATTCCCAAATCAGTCTCTGCCTTCACCTTTCTGTTTGGCCAGCTAAACATTTCTGGCCGCACAAGCAATAAGGTCAGGGCACGGAGCTCACCCTCACTAAGCATATAATCCTGCCTCAGGGGCTTAAATGGTTTTATCTCTGAGTCTATCAGCACTCCATTTGCCACCAAATGCAGATAACCATTGAAATCAATATAGCTGAGCCTGTGTGCTCGCATTTGGGTCCTTTGAGTTTTTGTCAGTCGGCCGATATACACAGGGGCACTCTCTGCAGTTCGGTCTTCTATTGGTTCCTCAACCCATGCCATCATTTCACAAATGGGCCATTTGGCCTGAAAATCACACGCATCCAGGCAAATGGAACTTTGGCGATTGTCATCTTCAAAATAGAGTTTTGCCCGCATCAGTTCCGTTTCAATGGTGGTCAGCACTCCGCTCAGATATCCTTGCAATGATGGATTCATGATCCAAAGATAAGCCTTGATCCAATATCCTGGATCACTGCATAAATCTGGATCACATAGCATGGCAGATATCCGCTGACCACAGGGCGGCTAATGGCTTCCCCCTGCCTTTGAATTCAGCTTACAAAGGATTGCCTAAATAATCCCTGGTACCACACCCTCCAGGTCCTCCCTGGGGTTAATGGCCATCACGGGCACGTGGCTGCGGTTCACCATCTGCTGGGCATAGCTGCCATATAAAAATTCGCCGAGTGTGCCTTTTTCCTGCTGGCTCATGATGATGATCAGGTCGGCATTGTTTTCATCGGCCCACTCCAGGGTCTGGGTAGCCAGGTTGCTGCTGCTGGTGAGGGTATGGACACTCGTCTTTATCCCTCGATCTTCCATGTATTCCTGCACCTGGTTCAGGTTGGCTTTCATCCTGTGTGCCAAAAACTCGTCCCTTTCCTGCAGGGCAAGTATGTGGACAGTGGCATCAAAGTATTTGGCAACTCGGCTGGCCATGTTCACTTTCTGCTTGGTTTCCCGTGTTACATCAAGCGGCAGCACTATATTTTGATAGCCATTGCCAAACTGCTTTTCTTTCACCACGATTACAGGGCAGGGGGCCAGCTGAATTACTCGGCTTGCATTGCTGCCGGCCAGCACCTGCAGGCCGCTGCTTCCGTGGGTACCCATCATAATGTAGTCTGGCTTGGTTTCGCGGGCCACTTTGGCAATCTTCCGATAGGGTTTCCCCCCGATGACCACTGCGCGGAACTCCGTTTTCTCACGGTCGAAATTGTCAGCGAGTTTGCGGAGTTTTACCAGCGCACCTTCAGCGGCCAGCGCATCGCGGTGGTCCAGCTTCAGGGGGTCGGCTGCCGTCACCATTTCATCAATGTCAGCCCCCTCAATAACGTGCAGCAGGGTGATGATTTCCTTATCCGGCCCCATGTCGCTGATGGCTACTGCATGGTCGAGTGCCAGCAGGCTTGTATCAGAGAAATCAACGGGAACCAGCGTGTGGTTGATGGTGTGGGTGGGCAGAATTTCAGTCATGGAGGTTCAGAGGAATTAGAGCCAGCAGATGGCCATAGTTGCCCGCAAAGGTAAATGCTTTCCCCAAATGAATCTGAAGCATTGAAGCACACTGAAGCTCCACCCGAGTTTAAGCACATGAAAACTGCCATTTCGGCCTTAACTCGGGCAATTACCCGATTTAAGGTACTTTGAAACATGCTTAACTCGGCTCATTTTCCGATTTAAGCTCATTTTCCGGTTTTTCGTGTGCTTAACTTTGCTGCCTGGGCAATAGCCGCGAAGACAATGTACCCGCTCCAAAATATTTCAGCCGATGAGGTGCTCAGCCGCTTGCGGTTCGAGAACCCGTGGTGGGAAACAGGCGAGCTTTCGCCATACTGGGGCCGCATCATCCCCCGAAAATTTACCGACTCTTTCTTTCGAGAAATAGATTCCATTCAAATGCTCAACCGAGCCATTGTGCTGATGGGCCCGCGCAGGGCAGGCAAAACAGTGATGCTGCACCACACCCTCGGCTGGCTGATGGGCCAGGGGGTCGCGCCCAGCAAAATGATGTACGCAGCCGTTGATGTGCCAATTTACACCGGCCTGACACTTGAAAAATTGTTTGCCTATGGCCGCAGTGCAACTGGCGAAACCAACCCCGCTGGATGGTGGGTAATGTTTGATGAAATCCAATACCTCAACGGCTGGGAAAGCCAGCTGAAGGTGCTGGTGGATAGCTATCCCCAAACGCGCTTTGTGGTTTCGGGCTCGGCCGCAGCGGCGCTTCAATTTGGGTCGATGGAGAGTGGCGCTGGCCGATTTCGAGATTTTCGCCTGCCATTGCTCACTTTTTATGAATACCTTGAACTCTCCGGCAGGCGGAACCTGATGCGGGCTGAGCAACAGGGCCCAAACCCCATTTTCAAATACTCAAGTATTGCGGCCCTCAACACTGCTTTTCTTGATTACATAAATTTTGGGGGTTTTCCTGAGCTTGCTGCTGCAGGCTTAAACAGCCCTGCCATGCAGGCTCCGCTCAAAAAAGACATTCTGGATAAAGTGCTGCTGCGCGATTTGCCTTCACTTTATGGTGTGGCTGACATCAGGGAACTTTATAAGCTATTCAATTATCTGGCATTCAACTCAGGAGCTGAGGCAAGCCTGGAAAACATCAGCCAGAGCTGGGGAATTGACAAAAGGCAGCTATCCAAATACCTTGAATATCTGGAGGCTGCCTACTTAATAAAGCGAGTATATCCGGTTGGCCGAACACCGCGAAAACCTCAGCGGGTGCGTCAGTTTAAAGTTTACCTCACTCATCCCACATTGCGTGCCCTGCTTTTCAGTCCACTCGCCAATCTGAATTCTGATGAAGAAATGGGCCCTATAATAGAAACAGCAGTGGCTGCCCAATTCATGTTTGGCGAAAGTTTTACCCCTTATTACGCACGGTGGGAAGGTGGCGAAATTGATTTTATCCAAGTGGCACCCCAAGATTTTTCGGTCCAGGAAGCCATGGAAATCAAATGGAGCAACACTGCCTGGCGCAAAGGCGATAAACGGCGCACAATCGTAAAGTTCTGCCAGGTAAACGGCCTCCAGCACGCCATCCTTACTTCAGCTTCGGTGCTGAATCTCAGCACAGTCACGCAGGATAGCATTCAAAGCGATGATCGTCCCGTGCCCCAGATCTCTGTTATACCCGTGGCCGTGCTCTGCTATCTGCTCTCTTACTTTTGGATAACAACTGGGCCTGAGAAACTGGTTGAAAAAGTGCGCACTGCACGCATAGCAGCACAAAACCCGAGTTTAAGCACATGAAAACTGCCATTTCGGCCTTAACTCGGGCAATTACC
>CBDTVD010000153.1:0-5166 GCA_965363965.1 uncultured bacterium | reverse complement strand
CCGCCGCGCGCGTCAACGTGGAGAACGGCACGCTGGCCAAGGACAAGGGCGAGGCCATCGTGAAGGCGGCCGACGAGGTGCTCGAGGGCCGCCACGAGGCCGAGTTCCCGCTCGCCGTGTGGCAGACGGGCAGCGGCACGCAGAGCAACATGAACATCAACGAGGTGATTGCCAACCGAGGGCATGTGCTGCAGGGCGGGGCGCTGACAGACGACAAAAAAGCACTGCACCCCAATGATGATGTAAACAAAAGCCAAAGCAGCAACGACACTTTTCCCACGGCGATGAACATAGCGGTGTACAGTTTTGTAACCGAGCACCTGCTGCCCCGTGCCGAGCAGCTGCAGGCGACCCTGCAAGGAAAAGCCGAGGCAAACCAGCACATCATCAAAACCGGCCGCACCCACATGATGGATGCCACCCCGCTGAGCCTGGGGCAGGAAATCGGCGGATGGGCAGCACAGCTGGGCCATGCCACGGCTGCCATCAGGCGAAACCTGGCGGAGGTGGCTGAGCTGGGCATAGGTGGCACAGCCGTGGGCACAGGCCTCAACGCCCCCGAGGGGTATGACAAAGCCACAGTCGGGCATATCGCTTCGCTCTCGGGCTATCCTTTTGTCCCTGCCCCCAACAAGTTCGAGAGCCTGGCCAGCCACGATGCAATGGTGGAACTGCATGGCAGCATCCGCCGCCTGGCAGTTGCCCTGATGAAAATAGGAAATGACGTGCGCCTGCTGGCCAGCGGCCCCCGCACCGGCATCGGCGAAATCATCATCCCCGACAACGAGCCCGGCAGCAGCATCATGCCCGGAAAAGTGAACCCCACCCAGTGCGAGGCACTCACCATGGTCTGTGCCCAGGTGATGGGCAACGATGTAGCCGTTTCAATCGGGGCCAGCCAGGGCCACCTGGAATTGAATGTATATAAACCCCTGATTGCCTATAATCTGCTGACCAGTGCAAGGCTGCTGGGCGATGCCTGCCACAGCTTCGACATCAACTGTGCGGCGGGGATTGAGCCGAACAGGGAGCGGATTGCCATGCAGCTGGCCAATAGCCTGATGCTGGTTACAGCCCTCAACACCCACATCGGGTATGACAATGCAGCCAAAATCGCCAAAAAAGCACATAAAGAGGGGACGACACTCAAGGAAGCCTCGCTTGCCCTGGGCTTGCTGACGGCCGAGCAATTCGACCAGTGGGTGCGGCCCGAGGATATGATCGGGACAATCAAAAAGGGATAATAAAAAGAAGACAGGCCAGGGGAACCTATCGCTCGAATTTCAGCTGCTGGATGCTTCCTTGATCATCAGGGCTCTGTTTCTTGACCCTGACATAGACGCGAAAATTGCCCTGGGGGGAGGCATAGCTGCCGATGGCATATCGCATGGCCGGGTTGCTGGCACATGCTGACTCGCGCTCAATCTGGAACCCTTTGGGCGGGTTGGCTGCAAAAAATTCTTTCAGCACCATTTCTGCCTGGTTTCTGCTGTACAGCCCCGATTGCAGCGGTGTGGTGATTTCGACGCTGCCATCAAAAAAGCGGGCAACCTGCTGTGCATCACCCTGGGCAATGCTGCGTGCCACGTTGTCCAGCTGGCCAGCCCACAGGGGGGCAGCGGCCATCAGCAGCATCAGGATCAGCATTCGCAGTTTCATTTATGGATGTTTATTTTTTGGTCTCTGCCTCAGGCCCCATCTCAGGGCCAGCTGGTGCTGGGGCACTTGGCTCTGCTCTTTTCATCGTCAGGCTGGCACAATCCGTGCCATCGGATTTTTTTCGCCCCTCTGCGATGAGAGTGGCCAAGCTCCCCCCCGTCGGTAGCAGCCCTGGGGCAGATGCAACATTGGCGCGCAGGGCAGGGTTGATTGGGCTATGGGCAGATTGCATCGGTGGGCTGGGGGCATCGCCCTGTGGCTGATGGTGTTTTCAGCCTGCCCTGCCCGCGCCCAGCAGACAGACTCGGCCGACACCCGCTTTACTGGCGATTCACTCTACCATAAACTCTATCAGCGCAGCAAAAAGGATGACCTGATTGGCAAGGGCCTGAAAGCCGTGCTGAGGCCGGTGCCACTTACCAATTTCGGGGGCGACACCACTCAGCCAAGCCAGCCCCAGCCCCAACGGAAAAATTCATATCAGGGCCGCATCATCCACCACATCAGCATCGAAACACTCGACCCCTTCGGGCCTCAGCTGACAGAAGTGCGAAAAGAACCCGTCAACTTTTTGGAGCGCACCGCCAATGCCGTGCATTACACCAGCCGAAACTGGACCATCCGCCAGGCCCTGCTTTTTAAAGAAGGCGACACGGTGAATGTGCTGCTGCTGAGGGAAAGTGAAAGGCTTATACGCAGCACCGCCGCCGTGCACGATGCGCGGATACTGCTGGTGCCCATCAATGACAGCAGCGTGGATGTGATTGTGCGCGCACAGGACATCTGGAGCATCGGGGCCAGCATAGGATATGACTTTAACACTGGCGCAGGCAATGCCACGCTGATTGACCAGAATTTTCTCGGCCTTGGGCACGTGGCAGACGCAGGGATATCCATGGATACTGCCCGCCTGGGCGGCGGCACCTACACGTTCAGATACTTTGTGCCCAGCATTGGCCGCAGCTATATCCAGGCTGAGGCCCGTGCCATCAGCCTTGATTTGGACCAGCGGCAGTCAGTCCGGTTCGAGCGGCCATTCCTCACCACCAGTTTCAGCACAGCCGGCGGCATCAGCTTTGAGCGATTTGACGACTGGTTCGGCAAGGGCAGTTTGGATGACCAGCAGAGTGACCTGCGAATCGAGAGCTATACAGCCGACGCCTGGTTTGGCAAAGCCCTGATTCCGGATGGACTATCAAAAGGCGAGCAGGGACTCACAAGGGTTATCCCCGCCATCAGATACAGGTGGCAGACGCACGTTTTCCCCAAAGAATTCAACCCCGAGTGGGAGCCTAATTTTCAGGATGACCGCATCCTGCTGATGAGCATGAGCTATGTAACGCGGAATTACCGCACCGACCGGTACATATTCGACTTTGGCCGGACAGAGGACATTCCAGTAGGGCACAGCCTCACCCTGACCTTGGGTTTCGGCCCGCGCGATGGCAGGCTGCGATATTACGGGGGAATGCGCGCTGCATGGGGCAGGGTGTGGAATGGCAATGGTTTTTTTTATATGAACGCCGAACTTGGGGGCTTCAGCGGTGCACCACCCTTCAGCATGGGGGCACTCACAGGGCAGTTTCTGGCATATACACCCATAAAAACACTCGGGCGCTGGAAGGTGCGCCAGTATTTGTGGAGCCGCACCACGCTGGGCATCAACCGGCAGAGCTGGGAAGGGTTTGACATCAACCGGCAGAATGGGGTAAGGGGCCTGAGGATTGACAATCGGGGCCAGAGCCGCACTTCGCTCAATTATGAGCTCGACTTATTTGTGCCCTACAATTTTTTCGGGTTCAGGATGGCATGGATAGTTTTTGCCGACATGGCCCTGCTGGCCCCTGCTGGCCGCAGCTTGGCAGCCAGCCCGCTTTATGGCGGCTATGGGGTAGGGATAAGGCTGCGAAACAGTTATCTGGTTTTCCCCACGCTGCAGTTCAGCCTGGGCTATTACCCCAATGCGCACAATTGGGGGGGCAACACCATCAGTGCCCTCAGCAGCCGCAGCCAGTATTTCCGCTTCAGCGACCTCGGCGTAGGGCGGCCGGAACTGGTGGGATACTGAACCATAAAAATTTGGTGGATTCAGCGGCCACTCAGCATCATTTCTATCCCAAAAAGTCAGGTACAGGGCCTTGCTTTGTTTTTGCCCGACTCCCTTCCTTGCCCTTTCGGGGTTTATCTTTGCCCATAAGCCCCAGCGCGATGACCGAAGCACCCCTTGCCATTGAAGTCCATGCCCGCCCTTTCAGGCTGCATACGCCAAAAGAGGTTATCGAAGCGCGGATTGCCGAATTGGCGATGGAAATTCATGCCCAGACTGCTGAGCTGAAGCCGATGTTCCTCAGCATACTGAATGGTGCTTTTCTGTTTACGGCTGAATTGCTGAAAAATTACCCCGGAGATGCCGAGCTGGAGTTTGCCAGCCTGAAAACCTATCAGGGAATGGTGAGTGAAGCCGAAGTGGAAGTGCGGATGCCGCTGCCCAAAAACGTGGAAGGCCGAGTGGTGGTGGTGCTGGAAGACATTGTTGACAGCGGCAACACCATCCACTGGCTGCGCACCGAGCTGGGCGCGCGCGGGGCAGCTGCCGTGCTGGTCTGCGCCCTGTTCCACAAACCCGGGGCACAGCACATCGGCAACCCGCCCGAATTCCTCGGCTTCACGTTGCCTGCACTTTTTTGCGTCGGGTATGGCCTTGACTATGAAGGAAAAGGTCGCCTGTACCCCGACCTATACTGCCTCGACGAATAACCATATGCCCCAATCATCATCTCTCCTTTTTTTTTTGAACCCAAAACAATGAACCATAACCTTTCCAGCGATCGACATAATACTGTATCCCAAGATACGCTTGCAACACCCATGCTCAACCTGATACTCTATGGCCCCCCTGGTGCGGGCAAAGGCACCCAATCGGCTAAACTGATTGAACAGTATAACCTGCTGCACCTGGCCACCGGCGACATGCTGCGTGCCGAAATTGCCAATGGAAGCCCGCTCGGCCTTCTGGCGCAAACCTACATAGACCAGGGCCTGCTGCTGCCCGATGAAGTAGTCATCAAAATGATTGAGGGGCAGCTTGACAATGCCCAGGGCAAAAACGGAGTGATCTATGACGGCTTTCCCCGTACAGTTGGCCAGGCAGAGGCACTCGACAGAATGCTGGCGGAGCGGGGCACGCCCATTGACATGATGATCAGCCTGGTGGTGCACCCTGAAGAACTCATCAAAAGGGTGGTCAATCGCGGGCTTACCAGCGGACGCAGCGATGACACTGCCGAGATGATTGAGAAGCGCATTGAAGAATATCGGCTGAAAACTGCACCCGTAGGGGAGTATTATCGTCAGCAGGGAAAACTCAGGGAAATCGAGGGCCTCGGCGAGATTGATGAAATTTTCACCAGCCTGTGTGCCGTGGTTGACAGCTTGCTGTAAGCCTGCGGCCCTCCGTTGGCACTCAATCGCCGACCTTTGCCCCCTGAAACGGACGGGATGAGCGAG
>CBDTVD010000152.1:0-5172 GCA_965363965.1 uncultured bacterium | reverse complement strand
AATCGCAAATGTTTGGATATTATGTGCTTCCCAAAGGCAGCCAGTGGGAGTTTACGGTGAGCAGTAAAGACAATGAACTGCTATCCAACGCGACCAAGGCCCTGAAAGGGACCCACCGGATTGGCCGCAGCCGCACCGCCGAGTTTGGCTTGGTCGATATTCAGTACTCAGGTCAATCCCTGCCACGCCCTGTAAAGTTGAAAGCAGGCATCAATTACCTATATGCCAAAAGCAACCTCTGCTTTATGGATGAAAATGGCAGTTATGTGCTGAGCCCAACTCCCGAAATGCTCGGCCTGCCAGAGGGGTGCAAAATCATTTCTGAAAAAAGTGTCATTCGCCACCGCATTTACCAAAGCTATAACAGCAAACGGGCGACGCGGAATGAAGACAGGCACATCATCGTCCATGGCAGTGTCATCGCTGTGGATGTTCAACCAGGGTCCGAATGCGAGGTTACAGGAACAGTCGGATGCTTTAAGGCTGAGGGCTTCGGGCAGGTGATGTGGAATCCTGATTTCCTCAGCAACACAAAGGGCATCAAATTCCAAGAGGTCAATTTCGCCACAGGAGAGCGCATATCTGGTGCCAATGCAGATAATGGTTTGATCGAATTGCTTGAGGCTCGCCACAAAAAAATTGGCGATGATTTAAAGGTGGACAAATCGGTCAATGAGTTTATTAAGGCCCACAAGCCTAAATATAGCGGCGTAACCGCCAGCCAGTGGGGGGTGATGCGCAGTGTTGCCAAGGGTGCCCGCTCAGCCGATGAAATGAAGGGGCAGTTGTTCGATGAAAAGAAAGGCTTTGTTAATCGCGGCAAATCGAAAGAGGTATGGAGTCAGCGCGACCGAGTGCCAAATCTGACAGGCTGGTTGAATAATCAAAAGCCATTAAATCCCCAAATCCTCCTCCAAAAACTGGCTGCGCAAATGGCCAAAGATGCAAAGCAAAATAAAGACAATCAGCGATGACAAAGACCAACTTTAGACTGTATCCCATCCGGTACTGCGCCACCATTTGCGTGGAGGCCGCAACCCCGCTCAGCATAGGCAGCGGGAGGGAAGGCATCATAACCGACAGACTTGTCGCCACCAGTGCCCTGGGCCTGCCCTATATCCCAGGAACCAGCCTGGCAGGGGTGCTGCGCCATGCCCTGATGGACTTTAAGATGGACGAAGAAACCATTGACTCGATTTTTGGCTTTGCAAATGGCGAGAAAGGCCAGGGCAGCCGGCTGACGTTTTCGTCTGCGCATTTGGTGCTCGATGATAAAAAGGTGGCGGATGGGCTGGTTTCGGTGGACGAAAACATCACCGCCATTTTTCAGGGCCTGCCCAACCGAGACCATGTTCGATTAACTGAGCGTGGCACTGCTGCAGACAAAGGCAAGTATGAGGAAGAAGTGGTGCACAAAGGCGCCCGCTTTGTCTTCAGCATGGAGCTTGATGGTAGCGAGGCCGACCAGGAACCATGGAATAAAATGCTCGCTTTTTTGCGCAGCCCGCAGTTCCGCATTGGGGGCGGCACGCGAAAAGGATTTGGCGAGCTTAGGGTAGGAAAGGCCAATTTCATAAACTATGACCTTAACAATCCCGAGCAGCTGAAAGCCTATCTGCAGCGCCCGGCCACACTAAGTTACCCGAGCGAAAAATCGAATTGGCCAGATAACGCGGAGGATATGCATGGAAATCGATATCAGGCATATAACCTTGATCTCACCCCGCGCGATTTCTTTTTCTTCGGCGGTGAAACGGCTGATGAAGATGTGGATGACACCTATAAAACCGAAAAGGTGATTGAGTATGCAGATGGGGGCACAAAACTCCAATTGTCAGGCGAGTGTGTGCTGATACCCGCCAGCTCTGTAAAGGGGGCATTGCGGCATCGGGTAGCTTTTCACTATAACCTGTTGAAAGGAAAGACCATCAAGGCTGAGACAGGCCAACCACGGCTTGATTATCAACGTGCCACCGAGCGATTGAAAGATTTAGAAGCCCAGGCGGAAGTCCTCACCAGCGTCCAGGAGTTGAAAGCAGTGAGGTATGAAATTGATAAATTGGAAGCGCAGCCACTAACGATTGATGCTACAGCCAATTTGAGCAAAACCGAGGAGAATCTGGCTGTAACCGAATTGTTTGGTTCTGAGAAGGGCGGCAGCAAAGCGGAAGGGCAGCGCGGGCGTGTACTCTTCAGTGATGTTTACTTGAAAAAGGCCGCAGACAAAGTCTTCGACCATGTAAAAATCGATGCCTACACTGGTGGCGCCCGCGATGGTGCCTTGTTCCAGGAAAAGACGGTTGACATGCGCCCCAGCAAACAAACCATCCACCTGAACCTATACGTCCACACTGACGCATTCAAGGAACCCCAAGTGCGCGAAGCACTCGAGGCTGCGATAAACGACTTAACCAATGGCCGTCTGCCATTGGGCGGGCGCACCACCAAGGGCCACGGATTTTTTAAAGGTAACCTGCAAAACTCCCAATAAAACAGAGATGAAAATTATTAACAACATAACCGCCGTTCCCCCAGGCACCTACGAGGGCTGGTATTGGCTGAGCGATGCAACCAAGCCCGTGATGCTGCAAAATGCCTCCGCTTTTGAAGCACCCCTCCAAGGCATCCCCTTTGTTATCGAGGGCCAGCTTTATGATAAGGCCGCCCAGCGCAGCATCAGCATCCGAAACGTAGATGGGCGGTGCATCATCACCCAGTATGAATTGGATGACATCGGCAGTGAGATGGAACAGGAACCCCGCACAGTGCTTGGCCACAGGTTGCGTGAAAATGACCAGCCCTGGCTCAAAATCATCGACATATGGAAAGAGCAGCCTGACCCGCTTTGCGCTGGCTTCCCCGTCCTGCAGCCCCACTGCAGCGTATTTACCGGCTTCACCATTAACCCATCAACACCCAATCTTAAAAATGCAACCTCCCAGGAATAACCAGAACAATCGCGGTGGCAACCAACAAGGCGGTGACGGGCTTGTATTGACAGCCCCCTACAACTTTGTCCCCCTCAACCACAAGGTGGTTCGGCCAAGCTGGGCCGACAAAATCAGCCACGATGTGCCCTTCGAGGACCACCAAAGCGGCGAACTTGCGCTCACCATCACCGCCAAATCGCCCATTTATGTGCGGAACAGTGGGGGGAGGGAGAACAAAGAAACCGCCTTTTCCAAAGATGAAGGGGGCCAGCACTTCATCCCCGGCAGCAGCATCAAGGGCGCCATCCGCAACGTCCTCGCCATCATGAGCTTCGGCGATTTGGGAGAGTATATTGAGGATGTCAAGTATTCCATGAGGGATTTGCAGTATCCTCAATACACCGCGCTTTTCTCCGGTGGTAGGGTGATTTATTCTGGCTGGCTCAGGAAATGTGAACAGGATAAGTATCTAATCGAAAGTATTGGAGTACCGGACCGAATAAATCAGGCTGATATCTACTCTAAAACCAAGCAGAAGTCTTTTGGAGAAATATTTGCAGACCCAAAAGAACTTGCCGAGAAAAAAGATGACGATAGAAACTTTGGCAAGTCTGCAAGAAAAAAGTATGAGCTGAGCCCTACGGTTGATCCCGAACTATTAGGTGATGGTACACTTGTATTTACAGGTCAACCTTCCACGAACGACCGACCAAAGAGTAAGACCAAAGAGTTTATTTTTCCGAAGACGGATAAAGTGAAAGTGGTGTCAACTGATGTCCTTTCAAACTTCAAACTTGGTTATTACGATTACGATGCAGACCAACAATCAACTGATTATAAGTTTTGGAAAAAGGAATTAGAGGGTGGAGACTCAATCCCGGTGTTTATGCACTTAGAGAATGACTCCATTGATGGCGAAGTTTTGTCCTTTGGCTTGGCCAAAATGTACAAGATTCCGTACACTTATTCTCCCAAGCAGTCTATTATTGAGCATCAAAAAGATTGTAAATCCACTGGCCCTGACCTCGCCCAATGCATTTTTGGCTTTACCGATCTTGAAGGAAAAATGAGCGACAACCCATTGAAAGGGCGAGTTTATTTTGGCCATGCCTTCGCCAACGGAAGTCCGAAATCATTAAATGAAGTCAGCGAGGTATTAAACAGCCCCAAAGCAAGCTATTACCCCACCTATGTTCGGCAAACTGTAACTGCTGGAGGAACGGTTAAAACATACAATACCCTCTTTGACAAGGAAGCTGTAATCAGCGGGTGGAAACGGTATCCAGTGCATAAGGCAGGTGTCAACACGAATAAAGCACCCAACGGAAATAAGAATATCGAAACCCAATTTTGTCCCCTGCCGGCGGGCAGTGTTTTTCAATGCAAGGTGGTGTACCACAACCTCAATAGCATTGAACTTGGTGCATTAATCAGCGCACTTACTTTTCACGAGACCAAGGGTTGTTTCCACAGCCTCGGCATGGCCAAGCCTTTGGGGTATGGCAAGGTGAGCATAGACGTGGGGAATATTGATGACACGCAAAAACAGAAGGCTCTGCATGCTTACCAGACCTATATGGAAGAGCTGCAGACCGGTTGGCTGCAATCAGAGCAATTAATAGAGTTGCTTACCATTGCGCGTGACCAAAACAATACTGGCCGCAGCGAACTGAAGTATATGGATGAGGTGAAAAAGTTTGCCAAGGCGAAAGGGGAGATGTTGGCCTTGGACAGATATGCAAACCTTCAGGGAGTAGATAATCAACCGCCAATCCTGAAAGTAGATGCGCCGAAAGTTGAGGATGACAGGGTCATCACAGCAGAAGATTTTGAATCGGCAAAAAAGCAAGCGCTTGAAAAACTTGAAACTCATATTGAACATGTTGAAAGGGAAATAAGAGCAAAAGAAGCAGAGGCCCGCGCAGCAAGAGAAAAAGAGGAAACGGACACCCGTAAAGAGCAGAATAAAAAAAGAGCACAAAATGCCGGCCTTCCACTTGATGAAAAGCTGCTAAAGCCTGCCAATAAAGCCTTTGATAATCATGTAGATTCATGGAAGGCATATATAAAACAAATTGGGGAAACTCAACTGCCAGAAACCGATTGGGCAAAAGCTGAGGAAAGGCTAAGCATTATACCCAATGTTCACCTGACTCCTGATGCAAAACTCAAAAAGCTGCAGCATATTTTCCCCGATGATCGCGCCCAGCAGCTGAGTGCGAAATTGAAAGAACTCAACCAG
>CBDTVD010000151.1:0-5213 GCA_965363965.1 uncultured bacterium | reverse complement strand
ATTCCTTGCCAATTTTCCCCCCTCGATGTAGGGCAAGCTAAGGTGGTGGCCTTTGCGCCCCATGCCGCCAGCATCGCGAAGTTATAGATATATGGAAGCCGAGCCAGGGGTGACCATAGGGAGGCATCGGATGTGGATTTCTTCGTCGAGCCTGCTCCCGATGCGCCTGATTGGCTGAGGAGGGAGTTGCTGATGGAGTTAGAAGAATTCAACCTGCCATTTTTCACCGATGTCACCATCTCGACAGATAACCTGCGCCCTGAGTTTCGCGCCGCAATAGAGCGAGACCGGGTACTTATTCCCCGCAGCGCCTATGATGGGGAATCGACTTCCGGCGATAAAGATCATCTGAATTAATCAGGAAAAAGTTTGCCCGGCCTTAGATTTGCAAGACAAGGTCGGCCGGCAACCTCACCTAAATTTAATAACTGCACGGATGGAAGCAACACCTAAAGCAAAAATTGCGACTAACGATGCAATACAAGGCCTGCTGGAATCAGCCATTCAAGGATTGACTGCAGATAAACTGATGTTTGAGACTGGCACACTTGAGGAAAGAAGGCTGGCATTTTATGATGCTTTGTCCAAAGGCCAAATGGACCGGCATACGCTCAGCAAGCTGTACCAGCACGGTAAATTCGGAATCGGAATGCAGGTTCTCGCAGACTTTCTGGCAAGAGTGGCAGTATATATCCCTTCTATATCCTTGATGGCCGCCGAAGTGAGTTCAGAGTCTGTCCTGGTGTGGATAGAGGTGAAAGCTGGGAAAGCAGACATCAGTGATGATTTGTATGGCATAGAGTATGAGGTTAATGGTGCTGATTCAGCTGGAGATTTTGTGCTTGACCTGCTGGTGTCAAAGGCAGAGGAAAACTTGACAGTTCCTGCTCATTACTCCAACATTCCAATCAGCCGATAGCAAGGGTGGCTGACTTCCAAAGGCACTATAGCCAAGCCATCCATAATCAATCCTTTTGCGCTCATATTTCCTCTGATTTTGTTGATTGGCATGTAACAGTGATTTTCTATGCGTGCTTACATCTGGTTAATGCTCACATAACCAGTACCGCAGGACTGCACTTTCCATCACATGAAAAAATGGCTAAAGCTATTGCCAAGCATGGTAAGGCCGAAGTGCCGGCTGGCATATACAAGGCATATAAACAACTCAAAAATCTTTCCCGGAAGGCCCGATACCTTTATGATGGCCACAGTGCAGGAATGGCATATGCCAGTGTCGCAGATTTGGCTGCAGCCCAGAAATATGGCAATCAAATTGTTAAATGGTTCGATGCCGCATATCCCGATGCCGCAGAAGGAGCAGGCAGCTCAATAGGAAACTTTTGACACTCGGCGCAGTTCTGCCTATCGCCGCAATAGAGCGAGACCGGGTACTTATTCCCCGCAGCGCCTATGATGGGGAATGAAACTGGCCTGAAGAATTTTACCCTGGCAATTTTGGCCTACTCAGGGTTTAGTGTACAGCTGATTCATTCAGCTTGCGATGACGAAGGAGGAACCTTTTTTCTTCTTTTGTGGACTCGAATGGGCTGTAATTTGGGTCTATTGGTTCAGAAGATACCCAAAGCTTTATCTGATAAATATCTTCCTTGATCTTGAATAGTGAATCTTCGCTGGCCGAGATTCGATGCTCAATGGATGCAAGTTTTCTGTAATTTCATGGTGGCCCGAACTCAGTTGGTTGAGTCGAGCATTGGCAGTTGCCAGGCCGGATTCTATGGTACCCACTCGCTGCTCCAGGCTGCCCAGTCTTTGTTCAACACCACCAAGCCTTTGCTCAACAGTGCCAAGCCTTTGATCGAGGCTGCCCAGCCGCTGCTCTACCGCTCCCAGCCGCTGCTCTACTGCTCCCAACCGCTGCTCTATACCGCTAAGCCTTTGATCAAGGTTAAGCAGAGCACTCTCCGTGTTGACAAGCTTTCGGCCCAGTTCGTCAATTTTGAAGGAAATGCTCTTAACGATATGCAGTAACTCATCAAACTTCCGATCGTAAGAGAGGTTACGATCAGATTGGCTTTTAATGAATTGATTACTTCTCTCAAAATCCGTCTCAAGGTGGGTCAGCCGCTCAATCAGGACATTGAAGTCATCCATAAGGTTTAAAACTATTTTTTTGCAACTGCAAAATTACACCTCCCATTGGGCAACTTTGCCGCCAGGGCTGTGCAGTACAATCCTTGCCATTGTGCATTACAATCTGTGCCACAAAAAAAAGCGGCCGAGCTTGGGGAAGCAGGGCCGCTTTGATATGGTGTATTGCCCGACCTGGAGTTCAGGCGGCCAGTATGTTACTTCTTTTTGCCTTTGGTTTCAGCGGCTTCTTCCTGCTTGCCTTTCATGCCGCGGGGCACATTGATGGTGGCAATGGGGTTGCTGCGCTGATTCATCACCTGCACACCCTGGATTGGCTTGACGTCGCTGACGCGAATGTTTTTGCCCATGCCGAGGTTGGAGATGTCGAGCTCGACTGCTTCAGGCATGTCGCTGGCGAGGCCTTTGACGGTGAGGGTACGCATCTTGCGGACAAGTTTCCCCCCCTCTCGCACACCAATGCTGTTGCCGGTAAAGCGAATGGGGAGCTCCATTTTCAGTGCTTTGCTGGCAGAAACCTCCATGAAATCAACGTGGGTGATGTCATCGCTCATGGGGTGGTACTGGATATCCTTGATGACGGTTTCGACACTTTTGCCGTCCAGCTGAACCTCAACTTTAAATTTTTCGGCAGTGTAAACGATGTCTTTAAAGTCGGTATAAAAAGCCTGGAAATGCTTGTTTCCTTCAGCGCCATAAAGCTCGCAGGGGACAAAGCCAGTGCGGCGGAGCCTGCCCGTGGCTGCTTTGCCAAACTCGGTGCGGGGATATCCTTTCAGTGGAACGGTCTTCATTTAGATGGCCTCGGTGTAAATTGAGCGTGCAAAGGTACGGCGAATTTCCCGCACTTGGGCCGAAAAAGTTTGGTGTCAGCCTTCCCTGCGCACGTCCCTTGCGGTGGCTTGGGCAGCCGGGGTGATGTGTAGCTCGGTAATCTGCACATGGGCAGGCTGACCCACTGCCCACAGAATTGAATCGGCTATGTCTTGGGGGTGGAGGGGCTCAATTCCCTTATAGGGCTGTTTTGCCCGCTCGCGGTCGCCTTCAAAGCGCACGATGCTGAACTCGGTTTCCACCATTCCGGGATAGATTCCGGTTACTTTGATGCCATAGGGCAGCAGGTCTATGCGCATGGCCTGTGTAATGGCATCCACTGCATGCTTTGTGGCGCAATAGACATTGCCGTTGGGGTACACCTCTTTGCCTGCAACACTGGCAATATTGATGATGTGTCCGCTTTTTTGTTCAACCATCCAGCCGCCAACAATTTTTGATACATAAAGCAGGCCCATCACGTTTGTTTCCATCATCCGGTCCCAATGCTCAAAATCGCCTTGGTTGATGGGTGCCAGGCCTATCGCCAGGCCGGCATTGTTAACCAGCACATCCACTTTTTTATGCTCCGCTGGCAAACCATCCAGTGCGGCATGGCATTGGGCTGATTCCCTGATATCAAAAGAGAGCGGGGTAAAATCGCCGCCCTCATCCTCTATTATTTTCTGCAATGCGGCCAGGCGCTCCGCCCTTCGGCCTGTGCCAATTACCCTGTAGCCGGCACGTGCAAAGGCGATGGCGGCTTCCCAGCCGATGCCTGCTGTTGCCCCTGTGATCAATACTGAGTTTTGTGCCATCAGCCCAGCATGTCCATTATTTTGCCCATGTCCATCCCGGGCAGGCTGGGCATAAATTCTTCGACAACCTTTTGCACCTCAGCTTTTCCTCGGGCTTCGGCTTTCATCAGGGCATTGTTTACCGCCTCGGTCAGCAGGCTGCCCTGCTCCTCTGGGCTGAATTTTTCATGAAAACTCGGCCCCAGGGTGATGCTGAGTATCTGCCTGGCAGCTGTGAGTGTAACAATCACCGCACCGTCCATTTCCGACTCACTGATCACGATATCGCCCAGGCCCTGGCGCACGGTTTCCATGCGCTCTTTTGCCTCGGCTACCTTTCCCATCAGGTTAAACATGGCGCAAAGGTATTCTGCAGGCCATTGCCGAACCATAGGCGGCAGCGGCGGGTTATCTGCATCAGGGTATGGATGCCTAACTTTGTGCACAGGTGCTGGGGATTTGGTTAAACAATTGCCAGCCAAAACGGTGCGCCAAAAACATTGATTGCCTCAACGGACATGCTGCTGAACGCTGCTGTATTAATTTTATCTTTTGCAAGCATGGAATGGGTTGCCTGGAGCACCCATAAATATGTGATGCATGGGTTTTTGTGGAGCCTGCACAAAGACCATCACGATAAATCGCATTCACCATTTGAGCTCAATGACCTGTTCGGGGTGTTTTTTGCGCTCGTCAGCATCACCTGCATGGCCTGGGGATATCAGCAAATGGATTGGCCGTTTTTCCTTGGCCTGGGCATTGCCCTCTATGGCGGCGTTTATTTTTTTGTGCACGACATGTTTGTGCATGGGCGAATAAAAGTGCTGCGCAGCACCAAAAACAAGTATCTGGTGGCCCTGAGGCGGGCACACAGGATGCATCACCGTCACCTGGGGAAAGACCATGGTGAAGAATTCGGATTTCTAATTGTCAGCCCTAAATACTTCCGCCCCCGCACCTGAAGCGCTGCTGGAAAGCCAGTACAGCATAAGGGATCTTGAGCGCCTCTCCGGCATCAAGGCGCATACCATCCGCATGTGGGAGCAGCGCTATGCCCTGTTTCAACCCAGCCGCAGCCCCAAAGGCATCAGAACCTATGATGGCGGGGGCCTGCGGAAACTGCTGAAAGTGGTGCTTCTGCTGCAGGCAGGCGAGGGCCGAATCAGCAGCCTGGCCCGGCTGAATGACGGCGCAATAAACGACGCTGTCAGCCGCCTGGAAGGCCTGGCAAGCCCCAACATCATCCAGCACCAGATCACCCTGGCCATGCTGGAGATGGATGAGGTGCGGTTTCACCAGGCATTCGCCCAGTCAGTTGAGAAAAACGGATTCGAGGCTACCATCGAGCAGCAGGTGCTGCCCATGCTGCACCGTGTCGGCATGCTGTGGATGACCGAAATACTCAACCCTGCACAAGAGCACTTTATCAGTTGCCTGGTGCGGCAGCAAATTGCGCAGGCCACCCCAAAAATTCAGCCTGAGGGGCGATAC
>CBDTVD010000150.1:0-5213 GCA_965363965.1 uncultured bacterium | reverse complement strand
GGGAAAACTGCCGATGCTTCGCAGGCTGAGCTTCACCATGTCGGGCCGCTCGACAATCAGGGCTGTCAGCACCACACCCTCCACTGATAGTCCATAATTCACCAGCCCCTCGGTGTCGCCGGTTTGGATGTCGAAATGCAGCAAGTCTGCCGCGCTGATGGTGATGTAGCTCACTCTGAGTTCGGGCAGCACCACCAGCCTTTCTTTCAGCACGTGGCCCAAGAAGCGGAGTTTGAGGAGTGAACTGTTATCGAACAATCTGGCATGGATGAGGCTGTGGCTGATGCCGAGGTCGAGCATTGTCCCTACGGCGCGGTGGACATTGCCGTCCACGTTGGGGTATCGAAAGCTGCCGCTGTCAGTCAGAATCCCCGTGTAGAGGCAGGTGGCGATGTCGCGGGTCAGTGCCTCTGGCTGGCTTAAAGTTTCAGTGATGAAATTGTAAATCAGCATTGCCGTGGCGCAGGCTTCAGGGTCCCACAATCGCCATGCGTCAAAGTTGTCGGGTTCCAGGTGGTGGTCTATCAGTATGGCCTGTGCAGGGCTGGCCTCGGCGGCGGCCTGCATCCCCTCCAGCCTGGTCATCTGGCTGAAGTCGAGGCAGAAAAGCAGTCGGGCATTCTGCAGCCTCACCTCGGCTTCAGCGGGGTTCTCGGCGTAAATCATCACTTGGGCGCTGCCGGGCAGCCAGTGCAGAAAAATGGGGTAATCAGTTGGGCTGATAACCGTAACCTGATGGCCGAGACCCAAGAGAAAGTGATAAAGCCCCAGCGCCGAGCCCAGCGCATCACCATCCGGCTTGCGATGCATGGTGACCACAATAGGCAGGCTTGGCCCATAAATCAGGCTTTTCAGGTCTTCTGTTGTCAGTTGGTCTTTCAGCAGCGGCATAGGGGGTTCAAAGTTATGGGCGAGTGAGGGGGGGCAGCCGTCTAACACCTCACCGTGCCGTTGCACCCCACTGTGGACAGCCCTCCCCGTCCCTTCCCTACACTTAGGGAGGGGTGCCAAAGTGCTGGTTGCCGCCCCTCGGTTGCATCATCGTTGTAGGGGCTAAACCGAATGACCGAGCGCCAGCGAGGGAATGGAGTGTTGCCCTGGAAACTTCGATTTTCATTGTTGCACTCCAACCTTCTACAACTCTCCCCCGGCCCCTCTCTGATCTTCAGAGAGGGGTGCCGAACTCCGTATTCCTTGCCAATTTGCCCTTCGATGTAGGGCAAGTAGCCTGTGCTTGGCTTTGCACTCGACGGCCATTGCGCGACAACTCTCCCCCGGCCCTTCCCTACACTTCAGCGCCGCTTAGCCTGCCTTTTTGTCGCGAAACCGGTGTCAAGATACACGGATATCCATGGCCAGCAAGGCTCAGCCGCCTTCGGCGCAATTAGCCTGACCTTTGCAACAAGGTGCGGGCAATGGAAACGGGCGGGCGAAAAATGCAGGGGTGGGGCTTGCCTGCGGGCATCGCCCTGCTGGTGCTGACCCTGGCGCTCGACCTGTTTGCACCCGCAATGCTGCCACGGTGGGCCGACAATTTTCGCCTGGCCCGCGCCGAGCGCACGCTGGAGGCCCAGATCAAAGAGGCTGACCGGCTGCTGAAAACACTCGCCACCGATACATTTGGCATTGCTGAAGGGGAAGAGGTGGCGGCCAACTCGGCAGGCATCAGCCTTTATCTGTTCATCGGGGGCGAATTGCAGGCGTGGACCGACAACGGCGCTGCCCCAACACTCGAAATCAGCTGCGGAAGCGGCCCCTGCCTCACCGAGCTGGGAAACGGCCTATACCTGCAGCTGCGCCGAGACTATTCCAGCACCGAAACGGGGGTAGCCCTGATCCCCGTGGTGCGGCAATACAGTTTCAGCAACCAATATCTGCAGCGGCAGTTCCAGCTCAGCGATGGCGATTATGTGGTCATCAGGGACGAAGAAGCCGAGGGACACCGATTCAGCAGCCCTGCAGGCGATTACCTTTTTACCGCTGCCGCACCAATGGAGGGCAAGCGCAGGCTGGCCATCAGCGGGTGGCTGACTGTGCTGGGTGCCCTGTTGGTTTTTGCCCATCTTTATCGCGCTTCAGCTGCGGCACTGCGCAGTGGGGCAAGGCTGCGGGGGTATGTTTTGCTGGGGATTGGCCTGGCACTGGGCATTTTTCTGTGGCGATACTGGCGCAGCCCAGCCCCGCTTTTCGCCGACACATTTTTCAGCCCAGCCCTTTATGCCAGCGGAAAAATCATTGGCAGCCTGGGCGATTTAATCATCCTGATAGGGCTATGCCTATGGGTGGGGCAGGCGGCATTGGGCCAAGGCTGGGCGGGCCGAATGAAACTGCTGCAGGGGCGCTGGAGCCAGACAGCCGCTGTGTCGGTAGCCGCCCTGCTGATTGCCCTGGTGAGCCGAATCATCCACAGCCTGGTGAACGACAGCAGCATCGCTTTCGACCCCGGCAACATTTTCAGCTTTAACCAGTGGAGCATTGTAGGATACCTGGCCGTGGCGATTGTGCTGGGGGTGCTGCACTTCATCATCCAGCCGCTGAGCCTTGCCTTGCGCAGTTGCAGCACAGGGGACTTTTGGCGCGCTGCACTCGGCGGGCTGGGCATTGCCCTGGGCGGATGGTATGGGGCACTGGCACTGGCGGGGTCGAATTTCAGTGCAATCGAGGTGAGCCTGACACTGCTGTTTGCCTTCAGCCTGCTGCTGGCCCAGTGGGCATTGCGCAGGTGGAAAGCGGCGCGGGGGCCATCGCCTTTCACCGTCTTTGTCGGCCTCACTACCCTTTTCACCACCCTGAGTTTCACATTTCAGACGGCCATCAGAGACACCGAGCGGCAGCGATTGCTGGCTGACCGACTGCTGGAGCAGCGGGACCCTGTAGCAGAGTACCTGTTTACCGACATCGTGGGCAAATTGCCCACCGACAACATTGTGCAAACCTACTTTGGCACCAGCATCGTTACCCAGGCAGCACTGAAGAAACACCTCGAGAAAAACTATTTTGGCGGATACCTCACTCGCTATGAAGTGGATATAGCCACCTTTGCCACCGATGGCCTGCCACTGGGCGGAAACTGGGACCGCAGCATCGAGTATTATGTGCGGATGATCAATGGCGATGGGCTCCGCAGCCAGCAGGGCAATCTGTTTTTTGTCAATTCATTCGGCGGCTCGGCAGGCTATGTCAGCCTCATCACTGTCAGCGGAAAAGGCTCGGCCATGGGCACGCTGGTGGTCATCCTCAGGGAAAAACCTTTCTATGAGCAGAGCGCCTATCCTGAACTGCTGCTGGCCGAGGGCGCCGAAAATCAGGGCCTCAACCTCCAGAACCTCAGTTTTGCCATCTATGAAAAAGGCAGGCTGGTTACGCTGCGCGGAGACTTTCGATACCCTGGCCGTTACCTGGCCGATTACAGCCCCAGCCAGCGATATCACCCATTTGCCGAGGATGGATACAGGCACGTAGCCTATGCCCCCAGCCCCAGCCTCACCATTGTGGTCAGCCTGCCGGCCCACAAATTGGTGAATTATGTCGCTGCCCTGGTTTTCATTCTGCTCACCCTGGTCATTCCATTGGGGGGGCTGATATGGGCGCGGAGCTGGAGTGCCCAGCACAGGCAGAGCGGAATGCTGCTGCCCGGGCCCCTGCTGCAGTGGTGGCAGCACCTCAGTTACAGGTTCAAAATCATCTATACCATCATCGGCATCATGAGCGTGGCACTGCTGGGCCTGGGCTGGGCAACCATCCAGTACATCAGTGCGCAGTATGAAGACAGCGAAATCGCCAGCCTGAGGGACAACACCCGCATCGCCGCCACGCGGCTGGAAACTGCGCTCGACCGCAACCCTACCCGTTTCCGCCAGGTGCCGGGCGAACTGGAGACCCTGCTGAAAGACCTGAGCACCATTTACCAAAGCGATATCAACCTGTTTGATGCCAAAGGCCGATTGCTGGGCAGCAGCCAGCCCCTGATTTATGAGAGCGGGATTGTGGCTGGCCTGATGAACCCTGAGGCACTGAACGAACTGAAGAGCGGTGCCGCAGCCGCACTGGTAACTGAAGAATCAATCGGCAGGCTGACCTACACAGCCAGTTATCAGCCCCTGCGTGACATGCAGGGCCGCATCATCGGCTTCCTCAACCTGCCTTACTTCAGCAAAGAGGAGACCCTGCGCAACCGCATCGCCAGTTTTCTGCTCACCCTCATCAACATCTATCTGCTGGTGGCCCTGGGCCTGGTGGGGGTGGGTTATTTTATTGCCAATGGGCTGACAGCCCCGCTCAACCTGATTCGCAATCACCTGCGGGGGGCGGGGCTGGGCAAGCGCAATGACCCGATACAGTGGGAAAACGATGACGAAATCGGCAAACTCATCCAGGAATACAACGCCATGCTGGCCGAACTGGAAAACTCGGCGCGGCAGCTGGCCAGGAATGAGCGCGAACTGGCATGGCGAGAGATGGCGCGGCAGGTGGCCCATGAAATCAAAAACCCCCTCACCCCCATGAAACTCAAAGTCCAGTTCCTTCAGCAGGCCTATGAATCGGGCGACCCGCGCCTGGGGCAGATTATCCAGAGCACCACCGCGCTGGTTATTCAGCAGATTGAAAGCCTGGCTGGCATCGCCACTGCATTCAGCGGATTCGCCGCCATGCCTGAAAGCAAACCCGAACTGTTTGATGCACGAGGAATACTGGAGCATATCTGCGAGCTTTATGCCCACGAGCGAAGCGAGGTGGTCGCCACCCCAAGCCCAGCACCGCTGTGGGTCTTCGCCGACCGCGATGGATTGGAGCGCGCAATAGGAAACCTGGTGAAAAACGGATTGCAAGCCATACCTGAGGGCCGAGAAGGCCGAGTGGAAATGCGCGGCTGGGCCGAGGGCGAGGAATGTATCATCACCATCACCGACAATGGAACAGGAATAGCCCCCGAGGCGCAGGATAAAATTTTTGTGCCTAACTTTTCAACCAAGTCCAGCGGCATGGGCCTCGGCCTGGCGATTGTCCGCCACATGGTCGAGCGTGCTGGCGGCACCATAAAATTCGATACTGTACCTGACCGTGGCACCACCTTCACCATTCGTCTGCCGCTCCGCCGCAATTAGGGCTTTTGCTGGGCTGTGGATATGGCTTGCGGCCAGCGGTGCCTGTGGCCAGGGAATCGGGCAGCGTTATTTTGTGGCCCAAAGCCCCACCATCTTTCTCGATTCAGC
>CBDTVD010000149.1:0-5240 GCA_965363965.1 uncultured bacterium | reverse complement strand
ATCGCTCATCAATATCTAATTGGGGTATGGCGGGGAACTTTCTTGCCAACCCGCGTTTAAATTCCTCAATTTGTTTTTGCGCTTCATTCAGTTCGCCCCTCAAATCGAAACTCTTCCCGACAATAAATAACTCTACATTTTCCCGCTGCAGATATTGATCAAGAAAGGGGAAAATCTGATGGGTTAACACGGTAGGCAAACCATTGGCAATCAGCTTCAGCGGGTCAGTTACAGCCACCCCTACCCTCTTGAGGCCATAATCAAAGGCCATGATGCGTGCCATTAGTCTGTGTCGATTCTTGGTTTTCTTGTAATCATCCACACAGCAGCCATTATTCCCATGCCTGCCGCCACCTGCGGCCAGCCCAGCTGATACCGTCCTGCAGTTATGGCAAACAGGGTGCCCAGCACTGGCTGCACATAGATGTATGACCCTACGGTGGAAGAACTCACCCGTTTCAGGCTCCAGGCATTCAGAAAATAGGTGATAAAAGTTACAAAAACAATCGTATAGCCCACAATTGCCAGGGCGCTGGCAGGCATGGCATTCCACTGCACCGCTGCAAGTTGCCGCGCCCCAAAGGGCAGAACCATCAGCCCGCCAAAAAAGAATGTGTAAATCACAATGGTGATGGGCGAGTATCGCTGCATCAGCGGCTTCGAAATGATCAGATACACAGCAAAAAAGGCAGCATTGAGAAAAATGAGGAGGTTGCCGAACGTTGAGCCCTCAGCTGCAGTGTGGTCTGCCATGCCTATCAACGCCATCGCGCAGCCAGTGCCCAGCAGCAGGCCTATCGCTTTGCGCCAGGTCATTGATTCTTTGCCCAGCAGCCAGGCCCCAAGAAAAACCAGGATAGGCGTCGTAATCATAATCAGTCCTGTATCTATTGGCGAGGCTATACTCAGCCCCTCGAAGAACAAAAGCATGTTGGCACAAACACCGAAAAGGGCGCAAATGGCTATGTGAATCAAGTCCTTCACATTCTGCACCCACTCTTTCACCAAAAAAATCTGAATGGGCAGCATCAGCAGAAATGCCCCAATCAGCCGCAGCAGAATAAATCCCCGTGGTTCAATCCATTGCGGCATCACCACCTTGGTCAGCGTATAGCTCAAGGCATAGATGGCCGAGACTGAGAAAAGCGCCAAATGGACGCTGAGGCCACCCTTTTTCAATGAACCGCAAAGGTAGACCTGCTAAAATAACCTGACCTTTGCCCTGTGCAACTCCGCCGCCTTAAACTCATCAATTATCGAAGTTATGCACAGGCCGAAATCAATCTGACGCCTGGTATTTCGGCACTTGTAGGGCGCAACGGCTCTGGAAAAACCAACATGCTGGATGCAATCCATATGCTTTGCAATGCCAAAAGCTATCTGACACCTACAGACGTCGCATGCATCCGAAATCAGCTGCCGCACTTTGCCCTGGATGGTGAAATTGAGGACAGCCAGGGACTACACACTGTCAGGATGGTACTTGAACGCGGCAGGAGGAAGCAGATTAAGGTGGATGACAATTCAGTCCGGCGACTGACAAATTTTTATGGCCAGTTTCCCTGCATCTTCCTTGCACCCCGTGATGCAGGGTTGGTTGAACTCGGCGGCGAAGAAAGAAGAAAATGGCTGAACGCCACCATCTCTGCCGCTGACCCTGAATATCTGCAGACCTTGATTGACTATGAAACTGTTCTGGCTCAGCGAAACAGTTTTTTAAAGCAATCAGCCCATTTTGCCATGCTGGATAATGAACTGCTCGCGGCACTTGATACTCAGCTCTGCAGTCTTGCCAAATTCATTTCAGTTTGCCGGCGCAGACTGGTGGAAGAAATAACCCCGATGCTCACAACCTGCTATGCTCAAATCAGCGGCGGCAGAGAACTGCTTTCAATTGATTTGCAGGCCCAGTCAACAGGGGGTGATGAAATGATTGAACTGCTGATGCAAGCTCGGCCCAAAGATTTTGCCCTGCAAAGAACAACAGTCGGCATTCACCGTGACGACATACTGATTGAACTCGAAAATCGGGCGGCACGCCATGCTGCCAGCCAGGGCCAGATAAAATCAATCGTGGCTGCCATGAAACTTGCCCAGCATCAATGGCTCAGAAATAGAACAGGCAAAAACCCCATTCTGCTGATAGATGATTTTGGCGAGCGACTGGATTCCAGCCGACTCACGGCATTGGCCGAGCTGCTGAGCGCCACTGATATCCAATTGATTTTGAGCGATGCATCCCCCCGAAGAATAATGGATGCGTTTGGAGCATCTGTTTCAGTTTTTGGCGTTGAAGCCAGCGCCGAGGGGTCGGTTTTCAATCAACAATAAATTTCATGCTGAGGTGAGTTTTCTGGCCTTCCACCTGCAGCACATATGTCCCCTTTGGCAAATCCCTGGCATCCAGGCTGAACAAATTTTCGCCTGCTTTGGCCATCTCGGTCAGCAGCAGTTTGCTGATGCGCCCGTCCGCCGATTGTATGCGGAAATTCAGCACCTCCTCAGCGGATAATTGAAAGTTCAGGCTAAAGCGATTGGAGGCTGCAACGGGGTTGGGATAAAGCAGAGCCTCCTTGGCTGAAGGTTTTTCCAAGACTGAAGAATTATAATCTCTGTGCACCATCGCCAGCCATGTGCCATAGCCCTGTACATTAAAGCCCTGATTATTTATTTTTTCCCTTACCCCAAAGGTGCCGCCAATCCAGAAACTGGATGGGTCATTTGGGTCATTTTGAATCCCGATGTAATCACCCCACCTTTCTAATTTTCCATTCAGGATATTGATGATGCTGGTGCCCTGCTTCAAAATGAAATAATCGGAAAATGACCCATTCCTGAATCTCCAGACACCAACACCCGGAAAATCAGTGGCAGAAACGTAATTGGCCACCACCCCCACACTCCCGTCATCAAGCACGGCGACACCCGGATATCCAAACTCATACGGTGAAGGCTCTGGATAGAATAGTTCTACTGACCTGTTTGAGATATTCAATTTTCCAAGATAAATGGAGGCCTTGCCAGTTGAAGAATCCAGTGAGTTTCCGGCAAACCATATGGTGCTGCCTACCCTCAGCGCGTCAAGAACCCTTGCATCATTGGTGGCCAGAAAATTCCCGTCAGGCTGAACGGCATCAGGCGACACACCATATTGCCTGTTGGCCGTCAGTTCTTCGACTGTAATCTTACCGCTGGGGTCAAGCATTATCAGGTTGAACCGATTGTCTTTCGCGCTGAAGTTCAGGTTGCTTAAAGAATATAGTGTATCTGATTTTACGTTGCCCATCAGGGGCGCAGGACACAGGTTGCGCAAAACGCGCCCCCCAAAGCTGAATATGCTGTAGATTTTAGTGTCCAGGGCTTTGCCGCTGTATCCTTCGCTGAGCGGCATCTGCCAAATGTTGCTCCGCCTGAATCCTGCCTGCCAGGTGCTGTCATTCAGTATGCTGTTTATGGTCAGGTAAAACTTCCCGTTCTGTATTCCGATTATGGGGTAATCGCTCCAGGTGGTGTCATTCCCGTTGTTGCCAGGCAGCAAATACAGGTTCCAATCACCCAGTGCATCCGCAGTTTTGCTGAAGGCGAGAATGATAAAATTAGTACTGTCATTAAAGCCATTCAAGCAGGCGACCACAAATCGGTTGCCCACTGGATCATACAGTACCCGAGGATCGAATTTGCCTTCCTTTCTGCCAAGTGTATCGGTGAATTTTTCCAGTGATACTCGTCGCTGCTCATTGCCCGATTTGTCAAAAATGTAAAGGGTTGAATTGACCACAGACACCACCTGCCCGCTTTTACTCACAGCCATATCGTTGTCATTGGGAACATTGCCCTGGAATTTGTTGCCAACAAAACCTTCCTTCATGCTGAGGTTCGGCACTTCGGCCATTTGCGGCCTAATCCCATTATCTGGCCTTCTGACTATTGCATCCTTGATGCTATTCAGGTAAGCGGCATAACTGGCACCTCCTGGCTGGGGACTTTCAAGATTCGACAGCACTGGCGCAAAGTCTTGCCCTGCTGTCCTCAGGCTCACTACTCCGCCCAGCGGAAAAGAATGGCTGGAGATGGTTACTTGCTGCGAAAATCCGATGAACGGAAAGAGGCAGGCCATGATACAAGCGGCAAAAATTTTCATCGTCTGTTGCAAAGATGGGTAGGCTCGGCGCAATTGCGCTTATTACCCATTTGCATATTCAACCCTGAAAACAGAAATTTCGTTGGTATCCCCTGTAATCTTGGCCCAATCTGCAATCCTGAGGCCCACCAGCCAGAGAATTCTGCCATCTGCATCTATTATTACAGTCTGCTTAGCTCTTTGCGGGGCTGGTAATTTCAAATTTGTCAAGATGTCGCTCACCGTTTGCGATTTCCCCAGCATCCCCAGCGGAGCTATTCTGTCGCCCTCTTCCCAAATTCTCCATGTCAGGGGCCATTTTATCTGCGATTGATCTATGGCAGCTGTGCGGCTTTCAAAATTCACAGTCTGAGGGTTATCAAGGTGCTCAATTTTCAGTTCCATTCCAAATGCCGACCAATATCCTTCATTATGGTTGAGCAGCACAGCTGGATGGCTCAATTTATCAAGAGGAGGACACACTGTCAATAAATTATCAGCAATGGCAATGCGGTGCGTGGATGTTTCAACTGCACCTGCTGCAGAGTGTGTGAGGGTGTGGAGGAGCGCATCAGCCAAGTGTGGCGTGATACCATAGTCTGCCAACCCAAACAGCAGAAATTGATGACTCAAAAAAGGCTCCATGGCTTTGACATTCCAAATTTGGTCAGCTTGCTGGGCCGCTTTCCAGGCCATGGCAGCCAGGGCCTCATAACTCAGGTAATCTCCTTGTAACCTAAGGGCATTTCTGCCCACCGCATCCAGCACTCCGGCATTGATGTCCTTTATCACAGGCAGTACATAGTGCCTCAGCTTATTTCTGGCGTATTTATTCTTTGCATTTGACGAATCTTCCCTCCACTCAATGTCATCTTCCTGTGCATACCTGGCGATATCGGCCCGACTGACTCTCAGCATGGGCCTGCAGTATTTTCCTTCTTTCATTTTAATCCCGCCCAGTCCGCGCAACCCAGCTCCGCGGGCCATCCTCATAATCAGGGTTTCCAGCTGGTCATCAGCATTGTGACCTAAAAGAATTAGTTGGATGTTTGCGGCCTCAGCAGTTTTCTCCAGTGCTGAGCGCCGAAGTAAGCGAGCATTTTTTTGCACATTTCCTTGC
>CBDTVD010000148.1:0-5249 GCA_965363965.1 uncultured bacterium | reverse complement strand
CGCTGCGGAAAACATCCTCAGCATTGGGTTTGCTCCAATAATCCCCGTCGCTGCCATAGGGCGGCCGATGGGCTTTGGCTGTGAGCGTGGCTGGGGCACTGTCGAGGTACCGGTAAGCGTTTTGGTGCTCGACCACCTGCTGCATCATGTAGGCTGTGGCACCCCCGGGCACGTCTTCATCCAGAAACAGCACACGGGCCGTCTTTTTAAGGGACTCAGCAATTCTGCCTTTCAGGTCGAAAGGCAGCAGGGTCTGCACATCAATCAGCTCAGCCGAAATGCCGAACTCATTCAGGGCAGCAATCGCCACAAGGGCAATGACGAGACATGGCCCATAAGAGACGATGGTTACATCATTCCCTTCCTTCAGCACCTCCGCCTCACCCAGGGCCACGCGAGTTTCCATCAGGTTGCTGGGCAGCTTTTCCTTCAGCCGATAGCCGTTCAGCCGCTCGATGATTACCCCTGGCTCATCGGCCTGCAGCAGGGTATTGTAGAAGCCTGCCGCCTGGGTCATGTTACGCGGCACACAGAGATATAGGCCCCTGAAGCTGCTGACAAGCGTGCCCATTGGCGAGCCCGAGTGCCAGATGCCCTCCAGCCGATGACCGCGAGTGCGGACAATCAGCGGAGCTTTTTGCTGCCCCTTGGTGCGGTAAAACAGCGTGGCCAAGTCATCACTCAGCAACTGGAGGCCATAGAGCAGGTAATCGAGGTATTGTATCTCGGCGATGGGGCGCAGGCCCCGCATGGCACCACCGATTCCCTGCCCGATGATGGTCGCCTCTCTGATGCCGGTGTCGCTCACGCGGAGTTCGCCAAACCTTTCCTGCAGGCCGGCCATCCCCTGGTTCACATCACCTATAAACCCAACATCCTCACCGAATGCATACAGGCGCGGGTCACGCTCCAGGGCACCTTTAAAGAAGTGGTTCAGTATTTCTCGGCCATCCAATGCAGGCGAATCCTCAGCATATTCAGGGCGGATTGTCTCCACTTCCAGTGCCGTACCAGAATACAAGTGACTGTTGAATGCCTCGGCGGCCCAGGCATTCTTGGTTTCGAGGTATTCTATCAGCGGCTGACGCACCTCATCAGAGTTATCCTTGAGTGCAGTTAGGGCCTGCCAGACCGCCTTGACAGAGGTGCGATGCTCCGTGTCCAAACTCGATTGCAAACGGTTGGCAATGCCTTCCAGCGCTGTGCTGCCAGCCGCACGTATCATGTTCACCACCTGCTGGCGGTCAGCCTGCACAGGGCCGAAGTAATCATCCCACGCAGCCTTCTGCTCCTGCTTCACTTGGGCTTTGGCCTCTTTGTCAATCGAATTCAGGTCATCTTCGGTGGCAATGGCATTCAGCACCATCCACTCACGCATTTTCTTCAGGCAGTCAAATTCTTCTTCCCATTGCAGCCGCTCTTTGGTTTTGTATCGCTCATGGCTTCCGCTGGTGCTGTGCCCCTGCGGCTGGGTCATTTCTTTTACATGGATGATGGCTGGGATATGGTCTCGGCGGGCGATTGCAGCCGCTTCCTCATACACCTGCACCAGGGCAGCATAGTCCCAGCCATTGACAGTGTAGAGCTGATACCCCTGCCCTTTTTTCGGGTCATAGTTAAACCCGCTGAGCAATTCGGTGAGGTCCTGCTTTGTAACCTGGTGCCTGTTGCTGACACTAATACCATAGCCATCATCCCAAATGGAGATCACCATGGGCACCATCAGCACGCCACCTGCATTCACGGTCTCCCAAAACAGGCCCTCGGCTGTGCTGGCATTGCCAATGGTGCCGAAAGCGACCTCGTTCCCTCGATTAGAAAAGCCCTCGAAACCTTCTGCCAAAAGCGGATTGCTGCGGTAGTATTTCGATGCCTGCGCCAAGCCAAGCAACCGAGGCATTTGGCTGGCGGTGGGGGATACATCGGCGCTGGAGTTTTTGGCACCCGTCTGCCGCGCCCAGTTGCCATTTTCATCCAGCAGGCTGGTGGAAAAGTGGCCGTTCATCATTCGGCCCGCACTGGCGACATCGTGTCCAGGGGCAGTATCAGCATACATCTGGGCAAAGAACTGCCGCACTGTCAGCTGACCGATGGCCATCATAAAGGTCTGATCCCTGTAATACCCAGATCGAAAGTCTCCATTTTGAAAAGCCTTCGCCATGGCCAGTTGTGCCACCTCCTTGCCATCGCCAAAAATGCCGAATTTGGCTTTTCCAGTCAGCACCTCTTTTCGGCCCAGCAGGCTGGCCTGCCGGCTGATGGAAGCCAGCCGATAATCGGCCAGCACCTGGCTAGTGAATCCCTCAAAGGTCAAGTCTGTTTCTGCCTGCGGCTTCTCTTTGTTCTGCATCATGCCCCTATGCCGCTCAAAATTACAGCCCCTCGGTGCCAGGGCATTGCCTTAACTTTGCCACTGGAAAAAATGAGCCAATACAAACCACTGGATGCTTCATTTTTTTCAGCTGACTCGGCCATATAAACTGCTGGCCCAATCCCCCCGATTATATGCTCACCCTCGAGGTGCTTTTTTGGATTTCCCTGCTGGGACTTCTGCACTCCTACCTGCTCTTCCCTTTCACAATTCGGCTGATGGCCGGCGGCAAAAAACTGCCTGCCGGAAACTGGCGAAATCATTCCCCTGCATTACCCATGGTGAGTGTGGTGATGGCCGCCTATAATGAAGAAAAGGCAATCGGCGCCACTTTGAATAGCATCCTGAATTCCAACTATCCGAAGGATAAAATGGAGGTGCTGGTGGGCTCAGATAATTCAACCGACCAGACCAATGCCATCGTTCACCGGCTCAGGCTCGGCCAGCCGATGGTTAACCTTTTCGTTTTCAAAACCCGAAGGGGAAAGCCAGGGATTTTGAACAGCCTGATTAATAAAAAAGTAATCGGCGAAATCGTGGTGCTCTGCGATGCGACTGTCATTTTCCACCCCGATGCGATATATAACCTGGTGCGGCACTTCAGCCATCCTGAAGTCGGAGTGGTTGGGGCGGCCCTTCGGTCGGCCAAAACAGGCAGCGGAGGCATTGCCAATGTTGAGCGTGCCCACTTTAGCAGAGAGGCTCAGATAAAGCATGATGAAGGGGTGGTCTTCGGCACCTCGATGGGAATGTTCGCTGCTCTCTATGCCATCAGGCGCAGCCTTTTCAGGGCAATTCCCGCTCGGTTTACGGTGGACGATTTTTTCCTCACCTTGCATGTCATGCGGCAGGGTTACAGGAGCCTGCTGGATATTGATGCCATAGGCGAGGAAGAAGTTTCCGACATTCCTGCAGAAGAGTTCAGGCGCAAAGTGCGGATATCCATGGGCAACTGGCAGAACCTGTGGCACTATCGGCGGCTGCTGTTCAACCGAAACTTGGGGTTGAGTTATTGCTTCTGGAGCCACAAAGTGCTGCGATGGCTTGGCCCGGGCCTGCTGCTGACGCTGCTGATTACATCCTGGATTCTGGCCTTTGCCCGCGATATTTATTTCGTGGTGCTGCTGATACAATTGATGGCGATTACGGCTGCATTGCTGGATACCCAGCTGGGCAAGGCCAGCATCCACCTGAAATTGCTGCGGGCAATCAACCATTTTTACAGGATGAATGCAGCGCTGGGGCTGGGTTTCATCCGCTGGCTGGCTGGTGTGCGCAGCAATATCTGGGAGCCGACTCGGGGATCTGCTGCGAGCGCGGCTGAATGAAAATGTCAGCCATTTTGTTGCCTGCCAAAGAATCATGGATATAAATGTTCCATCGCCTTTTCATACCATCGAAGAGGCAATAGCCGACATCAAGGCCGGCAAACTGGTGATTGTGGTGGATGATGAAGACCGCGAAAATGAAGGCGACTTTATCACCGCAGCTGCCAACGCCACCCCTGAGCTGATCAATTTTATGAGCAAGCATGGCCGAGGCCTGATCTGTGCCCCTGTTGCCGAAAGCCGCTGCGATGAACTCGGCCTCAACCTGATGGTGAGCAACAACACCAGCCTGCATGAAACACCCTTCACCGTCAGCATTGATTTGCTGGGGCATGGCTGCACCACAGGCATCAGCGCCCATGACCGCTCGAAAACAGTTCAGGCACTCATTGATCCCGAAACTAAGCCCAGCGATTTTGGAAAGCCAGGCCACATTTTCCCTCTGCGGGCCAAAGAAGGCGGAGTGCTGCGCCGAACCGGGCACACTGAAGCTTCAATTGATTTAGCACGCCTTGCTGGGTTTGGCCCTGCAGGCGTTCTGGTAGAAATAATGAATGATGATGGCAGCATGGCACGTGTGCCTGACCTGGTGAAAATGGCGATTGAGTGGGATTTAAAACTCATCACAATAAAGGATTTGGTCGCTTACCGAATGAGGCACGACAGCCTGATTGAGCGACAAATAGAAGTAAATCTGCCGACAACCCACGGCGATTTTAAACTGAGGGCTTACCGGGAAAAACTCACTGATGAACTTCATCTGGCATTAATAAAAGGTGAATGGCAGGAAGGCGAGCCAGTGCTGGTGCGCGTACACAGCAGCTGCCTGACAGGCGACGTATTCGGCAGCTGCCGCTGCGATTGCGGGCCCCAGCTGCACCATGCCATGGCGATGGTGGAAGCCGAGGGCAAAGGCGTAATCCTATACATGAAGCAGGAAGGCCGGGGAATCGGTTTGCTGAATAAACTGCGGGCCTATGAATTACAGGAGCAGGGCATGGACACCGTAGATGCCAATTTGAGCCTCGGCTTTCAGGGTGACCAGCGCGATTATGGAGTCGGGGCGCAGATACTCGCCGACCTGGGCATCACCAAAATGCGCCTGATTACCAATAACCCGGTCAAGCGCACAGGCATGCAGGGCTATGGCCTTGAAATTGTGGAGCGCCTGCCCCTCAGGATGGAAAGCAACCCCCACAATGAGCATTATCTGCGCACCAAAAAAGAGCGCATGGGCCACGATTTATAACAGGGATTCTTTCAGCTGCTGGCCGCGCAGCAGATACTTGCCAATCAAGTCGAACTCCAGGTTAACCGCTTGGCCTGCCTTCAAGGTTGAAATGGCTGTGTGCTGCCATGTGTAAGGAATAATGGCCACAGTAAACTGGTTGTCAGCAAGCCCGAAAACGGTCAGGCTGATGCCATCCAGGCAGATGCTGCCTTTTTCAATCATAAGCGGGGCAAATTGCGCTGGATACTCTACTACCATTAAATAGCTTCCTCCCTGCTCTGATACTAATTTCACCTGGCCAGTGCCATCAACATGTCCC
>CBDTVD010000147.1:0-5268 GCA_965363965.1 uncultured bacterium | reverse complement strand
CAGCTGATTGCCAATGGCCAGTTGCCTAACTACAGCAGAAACTATCGGCAGTTTTACAGCCCAAGCGGAGATATTGAATACGTTTATTACAGCACCGCTACCTCCTCTATTGGGCTTAACTTAGAGCAGCAGCTGGGCCTGACCGGTGGCACATTCTTCGTGAATTCTGGCCTGGAGCGGCTGGACATTTTTGATACGCCAACGACAAAATCAACCTATAACTCGCGGCCTATTTCAATTGGCTTCAGTCAGCCCATAAAAGGCTACAATGATGCAAGGTGGGCCAGGCAGATTCAGCCATTGCTTTTTGAAGGTGCTGCAAGGGAATACACAAGAGATATTGAGGGCACAGCGCAGCGCACCATCGAACTTTATTTTGCCGCACTTACGGCATTAAATGACAGAGATTTGGCCAAGCTGAATGTGGCCAACACCGACACTCTTTTCAAGATAACAAAAGGCCGATATGGCGTGGGAAAAATCAGCGAGAATGAACTGCTGCAGGTCGAACTGGCCTTGCTAAATGCTCCGCTGGCTGCAAAGCAATCGGAAATTCAGGTTCAGGCCACACAATTTGCACTTGCTTCATATCTGGGCCTAAACCCCAAGGAAAAACTGATTCTTGTAACACCCGAAAAACCTGATGGCGATGCAGTATCCGCCGACATGGCAATTGAGGTCAGCCACAAATATGGGATTGAAACACTGGCAAGAGAAAGAACCCTGCAAGAAGTGGCCAGAGACTATGCGCTCGCGAAAAGCCGGGCTGGGGCTTCAACAGAAATTTTTGCTCTCTACGGCCTAAGCAATACCGCACCCTTGCTTAATGATGTGTATGTTGACCCTGTGCAGAATCAGCAATTGAGGTTCGGGTTTACGGTGCCAATTGTTGATTTCGGTCGCCGGCGCTCAAACATAAAAATTGCGACTGCGCAGCAAGCATTGGCTCTGAGTCAACTTAATCAGCAGCAGCAGGATAATGACCAGCGTGTTTTTCTGGCTGCCGCCGATTATAATCTTCAGGCTGAACGGTATGCCATTTCCCTGCGTGCGGACGAAGTTGCACAGCGCCGATATTTTGTGGCCAATGAACGGTTCAAAATTGGAAAAATCGGGATCACCGACCTTAACATCGCACAAGCTGAAAGGGACGCTGCAGCCAAAAACCTGATGCAGGCACTTCGGCAGTATTACATGAGTGAAGTGCAATTGAGGCAGCTGACACTTTATGATCTAAAGGTAATGAAGCCCATAGAGTGGAAGCCTGATGGCTTTTAAGAAACGGGTTTTTTAAGCATCAGGAGCATTTTGTCCCAAATTTCCTCATAAGGCACTATTTCCATCCGTGTTTCAGTGGTGTTAAGCTGGACATTTACTTCTGACATCTTCTCGAGGATTTTGCGGGTTCTCGACTCTATGACTTTTGCATCGAAGCCATATTTGTCTATGGCCAGAATCATTTTTACGAAGTAGTAGCTGCGCGGTGATCTGTTTACAGAGAGGTATTTATATAGGTATCGCCTGACAGCCCCTGTATAATCCACCAGCTCTCCAAACTCGGCTCTGTCGAGCAGGTACAGAACTCTAAGTACAACTATTGCTACGTTGACGCCTTGCTTATCGGCGGATATTTCCTGGGTCTCGTTGAGCAGTCTATTCATGCTGAACCGAGAATTACTGCCGTAAATTCTTTCAGCAAGGTCTGCCTGATTGGCTGTCCGGAGGTCGAACCACAGGTATCCGCCAAATAGTTTCCATATTTCCTGCTTCGACATTTTCAATCTGCCGAAATCGGGGTGCCTGATAACCAGGTCATATAACTGGGCAGCTTCCTTCAGCCTGCCGGTATTTAGTGAAGTGAGAAAAACAAGTTCCTGGAGGGTGAACCAATTGGCAGTCCCTTCCCTGTAAAGCCTCTTGATGCTGTGCGCAATCTGCAGCGCACGGTGATAATCGCGCAATTGAAGTGTGCAATCCAACATCTGCATCATGATGTTGGCATGCCGAGTTTTGGTGTAGTATCGCTCGTCTGCCAAAAAACTTTTCAGATATTCCTCTCCCAATTCATAGGCTTTCTCCTGCTGATTGATATTTCCCAGATATGCGATTGTCAGCATGAATTGCTTGAACAAAATGGTTGTGGTGGGATGGGCAGCACTCAGCTGATTGATTCGCTCATAGCCAATTCTCACTTGCTCATCAATAAATTCATTTTTGCCCACTTTTTTGGCCAGCAGAATCTCAACATCTGTCTGAATTTTTTCCGACTCGGTTTCAGCGAGGAGTTTGGACAATGAATCCTGGTAAATGAGGTCTATATGGGCATATTCCACTGAGTTTCCTTCTTTCCCCACCAGCCGGCGCAGGGTAAGGGAGGCGAGCATTACCAAATCCCATTGCTGCAGGCCGCGTGCTTTAGTCATGGCTGTGCGCATGTTTGCTTTACCCGCCATTTGCGCCCCGCCGGCCAAAAGCAATTTGGCAATGATGAATTGCCGATAACATTTAAAAATCTCCTGCGAGGCTGATCTTGCCTCGCCACTATTTCGCGGCGTGATGAAGAGCATGGTGTTCATCAGCCGCTCTTTAAAACGGGTTTTCAGCACCTTATACCGCGAATCCTGCGCTGTAGTACCATATAGGGCTTTTGCTGCCGAGTCGTCATCGGTAAAATCCCCTCCTTTTACACCTTCAAAGAATTTACTGTAGAGCGTGTCCCCCTGTCCCTCTTCAAGCACTTCAATCCTGTTGGCTCTGCGGGTAAGCAGGTTTCCTATTACATCTCTTATTTCATCCATTGGCTGAATTGCTCGGCAGTTTGAAGAGCAAAGATGCAGCATCGAAAATTTTTTTCGGGCACCGATGTAACTTTTTCGGGTAAAATCGTAATTTTGATGAGCCGAGGCGGTTGCACCTTTGTCCCAGTTAAACTCTCATAAACCTAAAACTCTCACAATCAATGATCGACCCACAGGCAATTGCCGCTCTTGTTTACCTCGGATTCCTTTCTCCAGGGCAGGTTCAAACCGAAACCCAGCTGCAGGCCCTCCTCCTCTCTAAGGATGCCAACATAGCTGCAGTGCTCAACACACAGTCCTCAGCCTTAAACTGTTACACCTATTATAACAATGTTTGCGCAAGCTCACCTTACATTGTTTTGGATGAAGAAGAACTGGATGTTTACCCCGGCTCAGCCACAAGCAATGCAATGCTGAAATCCTACAACAGAAATGCTACTGTGGTTGGTTATATTGTCCTCGACGAGGAGGAGCTGGACTAAAATAATCCGCTGATTATCAGCCAAGTAGGCCAATTTTTTTTGCAGGGCAGCCAATAGGTTAGCCATTTGCCGGGCAGCCGGTTTGCCCTTCTACAATATTACCCTTTTCCCAAAAACGAATGTAACTTTCGTCGGGAAAAGGGTAATTTTTTTTGCTCCAGACCACCACACCTTTGTATTGTCGAAGCACAGCAATGGCCAACCGGAACAGCAAACACCAAACAACACCTTCAGCGACCGAGCTGCAAGGCGGGTGCAACTGCCCAGGCCAAGTGCAGCGGCAAGCAGCGGCAATGACTGAATTGCCGAAACAATCGATTCCCAATCAGGATTTCCGCAGCAATCCCTCATTGTATGTGGCTGATTTTGAAAGACATACTAGCTTATGGGAGCTACTTTTTTTTGCTGACCCGCGGGGCGGCGGCCCTCAACGCCGCCCCAACGGTTTTTTATTACCCTCAATTTTCCCCCCGGGAACATTAAATCGAAAGGACACGAGAACATTTTAGAAAGGAATCGGATGGCAATAACCCTTCACCGTTGCCAGCGAAGAGTGTGATCAACTAAAGGTGAGATAACCCCCGGCGTGAGGCAAACACTTCGGGGGTTTTTTTTTGCCCTTTCTAAAAGCAACGATGTTACCTTCTTGATAAGGCGAAAAGTCAAAATTAGCTTATAACCTTCAAAAGCGTTCATTTTGGCGTTCACTTTCTTGAAATGTTTTGCCGACAGCTTTTCCCCAGCCCACTCATTCACCCAAAGGAAACGTGGCGTCTGGTAAAGCCGAAGCGTATAATCAGGCGATGCTGTGATTCCCAGATAGCCATGAATTTCCCCCTGACAGCGGGATGGGTTCATTATTCTATTGATGATTCGCCAAATGCCTCTGGCTATGCTACTGAATAGACAATTGTGGCTGGGTTAGTTATTTTTTGCTCATTCATTTGCCCATCTGGTCTTGTGGCAATAGGGCAAGTGGACCACCTCCCTTTTGAAATTGGGGCCACCTTCAAGTTGGTTTGCTTTCAGCGGCACGGGCTTGTGGTTCATCGTAGCCATTTAACTTATTCAAACCAGTCATTTGACTTCTGGCTCTGCTTACAGCCAGAGTGGAAGACAAAAAAAACCCGACCATGCACAAGCATAGTCGGGTCAATTGAACCTACATTAAATATGCAGGCTTAGAATTTATAGTTTACTGCACCGCCACAGTACGGCTGACCACAGTGTTACCTGTGCGAACGTTCAGCAGGTAAATACCCTGGCTGATGTCAGAAACATTCAGATTGAAAGTATGGGGCCCTTCAGCTTTTTGGCCAAAGCTGACATTTTTGACCACCTGGCCTGTCATGGATACCAGATCCATTTTCACTTCTGAAGCACGAAGCATTGATACCCCGATGTTGAGAGCATCAGTTGCAGGATTGGGATAGACAATCATGCTGGCAACTGCTTCATTCTTCTGGATGCCATTGGTAAATTCCCCAAGGGTTTCATTCAGGATGTCAGCAATGGAAACGGCTGCATAGTATATGGTTGTTCCGCCATCAAGGGGGTCACCGCCGCCTTCGCGATTCAATACATAGCTGCCTGGCTGCTTATCAGCTGACCAAATTACATGCAACCTGTCATCAGAATTTCTTGCTGCAATGCAGTAAACATCTTCCATTTCAGGGCTTTTGCTGATATTCTGCGGCGCAGAAAACGTGTTGGTGCCGTTGGCCAAATAGACCACAAACACATCGCGATACTGCTCATCAAAGTTGGCAGGGTTTACTTCAGTTTCAACGATGGTGCTAAAGACAATGAAAAGGTTGCCATCATCATCCACGCTCATACTCGGGTTGATGGTTATAATGCTTCCATATCCCCCAGTACCTACTGAATTTCTCGGAGTAACCTGAGTCTGACCAGGCACGACATTGATCATGCCATCACCGTCATAGTCAATGGGATAAGTGACGGCGATTGATTTTTGATTATTGGCG
>CBDTVD010000146.1:0-5278 GCA_965363965.1 uncultured bacterium | reverse complement strand
TTTCCCGCACTGCCACGCCCATCACTTCTGCAGCTTGGGCGGCCTCCGCATCCCTGATTTCTGCCGTGCCCCGCGTACCCATTTCTCCGCGCGTCAGGTCAATCATGCCAACCTTATAACCAGCATCTACGTGCTTGATGATTGTGCCCCCTGCACCCAGTTCAGCATCATCCGGATGGGCCGAGCAAACCATTATGTCGAGTTTCATTTCTTCTTTTTTGCTGCCGCAAAGGTATTTTTGCCTCTTAATACCTAAAGCTAAAAAAAAGAATAAAATGGGCAAAGGCGATCCACGCACCCGAAAAGGGAAAATATTCAGAGGGAGTTTTGGCAACAGCCGCCCCCACAAAATCGAAAAATCAGATGCACCTGCTGCACCTGACACAAAACCTGAGGCCAAAGCAGAAAAGCCGAAACGCGCCCGCAAGCCAGCTGCCGCTTAGGCTTCCGACAATTCTAAAGTCCGCAAAAGGCGATTCCTTCCATTGTTTGGCAGGGCTCGCCTTTTTTGTTTAGTTTTGTTTCCATGTCTAAAGCAGTCATCTTTAATTCACTCCTCGGGGCAATATTGCTGTTGGCCTCAGTCCCCGCATTTTCTGAAGTCGGCGGCACGGTCTATATCACTAAAGATACTGCCCTCACCGACGCTACCCATTATCAATCCTTCCGCGATTTGATGTGGGATATCAATGCAGGAAAACGATGGGACGGCGGAAAACCAATGGGCAGTGGAATTGGGAACCTTACTGTTCTTGTAAAACCTGGCCAGTATCTGAATGACTCATTTGCCATCGATGACTCGAATGAATATTACAGCCTCACCATCCAGAGCGATGGGGGTGATTCATCAAACACTATTGTTGAATGGCAAGCAGCGACAGGCCGATTTGATTACATCGGTAATTTCAAAGCAACAAATCTCACCATCTATAATCTTGATGGTCTGGGATATGCCGAAGGGAAAGTTACAATCGAAAATTGCATCATTCGGGGTGGAGGCAACTTCGTCAGCGGAAGTTACTATGAAAACAACATTGACGTTTCTGTCCGTTCTTCCAAGTTCTTGAATTATGGCAACTTCATCGATATTCCAGGTCTTGGTCAAGACGATTATGTATCAGTCAGTATTAATAATTGCCTTCTGGAGGTAAAGGGTTTTTGCAGCCTGAGGACTGAGGATGGACATATTTATTTAAGTGTCTCTAACACTACCGCCACAGGGGGAATCTCAGCAGGTTCCAATTATCCTGAGACTCATAGAGGTTCCATCTCAGTCTCAAATTCAATAATTGGTGGGGGAATTTCGTCTGATGTACCAGTCTTCATCACCAATTCCATCATCAAAGGCAATTTACAAATGGATTATGCAGGTTGCGATGTTATGTATGCAACAATTACAGGTTCTGTCAGCTCAAATCAGCCAGATGAAGATGCAGGCGCTCAAAATTATGTTATTGAAAACTCAGTTATCGGCAACACACTTTCCTTGAGTGTAGGTACTGAAATTTACTCCTCAGATGACACCCTCAATATTATACAATCTATATTCGACATGATTTTCCATGACATTGCTGTTGGCGGAACTATAAACGTTAGGATTAGTGACATCGAGCGTGGAAACTGGATTATTTCTGCACATGGCGAATCATACTTCTATAAGGGAAAGTCCTATCCGCTAACAGTCTACTTGCAGAAACCCTACTTCGATTCAAAATTCGGATTGCAAAACACCTTGCTTGATAACCTGGGAAGAGGAAATTTTTTAAATACTGATGTGTATGGTGCGCCCCGCAGTAAAACAACTCCTGATATTGGCGCAGTCGAATTTAACGCCTTCACTTCTTCCTCGACAATAGACGGTGGACTTCGTCCGATAAACAAATCTCCTCTCGGCAGCAATGAAAGCCTCCATTATCAGGTCACCAATTCAGGGAATACGGATATAATGAATGCACAAGTCGAATACACCGTCAGCGGCGATTCTTCGTATTCATTTCAAGGCAATTTGAGCGTTGTAGCTGCTGATACTCAAATTATTGCTGTCGACAACCTCCCACATTTGCCTGGAAAATACAAAATCAAAATTCGACTGATTGTAACTGGCGACCGTGACACCCTCAACAACAACATCACCATGGCCTGGCAGGTGATAAAAAGCACCGGCATAGCAAACCGCTTGATCAAACCCGAAAGTCAATGTTTCATTCTTTCCACTGCCAGCCAAGCTTTCCAATTGGAGGACCCACTCGACAATGTGCAACTAATTGATTTGGCAAGTGGCCGAGTGCTGCAATCCCCTAAGCAATACCATCGGGGCTGGCATTCTCTTAGCCTGCCTGCAGGCGAATATCTGCTTGCAGGGTATCAACGCAGTTCTAGAACCCCAATTTGCTATCGCCTGGTCATCCAATAAATTCCCACCCCCTCCCACAAAAAAGCCCCAGCTTCAATTGCTTGAAACTGGGGCTTTGTTATTTTGATTAGATAGGCCGGCTATTGTCGGCCTTTTGCTTACGCTTCTTTCAATTGCTTGCCGCCCTTGGCTTTCAGCAGCACTGCATCAGCCATGTTGGTTGGCACGGGATCATAGTGGCTGAAGGTGAGGGTGCTGGAACCGCGCCCTGAGGTGATTGTGCGCAGAGTGGTTACATAGCCGAACAGTTCGCTCAGTGGAACCTTCGCTTTGATGACCTGGCCATCTCCGCGAGAATCAATGCCCTCCAGCTGGCCGCGGCGGCGGTTGAGGTCACCCATCACATCACCCATGTATTCCTCAGGCAAAATGACTTCGACACTCATGATTGGCTCAAGCAGAATTGGCTTGGCCTTGCGGGCAGCTTCACGATACGCCAAGCGCGCGCAAAGCTCGAAAGAGAGTGAATCCGAGTCAACGTTGTGAAAAGAACCGTCGAACAAGCGTACACGTAGGCTATCCAGGGGATATCCAGCCAATACGCCATTTTCCATTGAGCTTTCAAAACCCTTCTGGATGGCAGGAATAAACTCGCGGGGGATTGATCCGCCAACGATTTCATTCACAAACTGGAGTTTGCCAGGCACACTTTCTTCCGACACGATTCCAGGGCCGATCTCGACACTGATATCGGCGAACTTACCGCGGCCACCCGTTTGCTTTTTAAATACCTCACGGTGGGTAACCGTGTTGGTGATTGCCTCTTTATAAGCCACCTGGGGTGCACCCTGGTTGGCCTCTACTTTAAATTCACGTTTCAGTCGGTCAACGATGATCTCCAGATGGAGTTCGCCCATTCCGCTGATCACAGTCTGGCCAGTTTCGTCATCTGTATGCACGCGGAATGTTGGGTCTTCCTCTGCCAGTTTGCCCAGGGCAATACCGAGTTTATCCACGTCCGCCTGAGTTTTGGGCTCGATTGCAAGGCCAATAACTGGCTCTGGAAAGGTCATGCTCTCCAATGCTATCGGATGCTTCTCATCGCAAAGGGTATCGCCAGTGCGGATATCTTTAAATCCAACTGCAGCACCAATGTCGCCGGCTTTCACCTTGTCAATGGGGTTCTGCTTATTGGCGTGCATCTGAAAAATTCGGCTGATGCGCTCTTTCTTCATGGTGCGTGTGTTCAGCACATAGCTGCCTGCATCCAGTGCACCTGAATAAACCCTGAAAAAGGCCAAGCGCCCTACATAAGGGTCGGTTGCAATTTTAAAGGCGAGTGCGGTAAATGGCTCATTGACATCAGCGTGGCGCAGCAGTTCCTCATCCGTATCAGGATTTGTGCCTACAATGGCTGGCAATTCCAGCGGGCTGGGCAAGTAATCGCAAACAGCATCAAGCATGGCCTGTACGCCTTTGTTTTTAAATGCTGAGCCGCACATCATGGGAACAATCTTCATGGCAATTGCCGCCTTGCGGATGGCCAGTTTCAGTTCAGCCTCGCTGATGCTGTTGGGGTCCTCGAAGTATTTTTCCAGCAGGCTGTCATCAAATTCAGCTACAGCTTCAACCAGCTTTTCGCGCCATTCTGCAACAGTATCCACCAAGTCAGCAGGGATATCAATCACCTTGAAAGTCATGCCCCTGTCTTCCTCGTTCCACTGGATGGCTTGGTTGGTTACCAAATCCACCACCCCAATGAACGTTTCCTCAGCCCCGATGGGCACTTGCAGAGGCACGGGCCGACCTTTCAAACGGTCACGCACTTGGTCAACAACTTTAAAAAAGTCAGCACCCGGGCGGTCCATCTTGTTGACGAAACCAATCCTGGCTACATTATACTTATTCATCTGCCGCCAAACAGTTTCGCTCTGCGGCTCAACGCCGCCTACACTGCAGAATAGTGCGACTGCACCATCCAGCACACGGAGGCTGCGCTCAACTTCAACAGTAAAGTCAACGTGGCCAGGCGTATCAATGATGTTGATGGTATATTCCTCGCCATTCCTCTTCCAGTGAGTCTTTGTGGCTGCAGACGTGATGGTGATTCCGCGCTCCTGCTCCTGAACCATCCAGTCCATTGTCGCAGCACCTTCATGCACCTCACCGATTTTATAGTTGACCCCAGTATAATAGAGCACGCGCTCAGTTGTGGTGGTTTTGCCGGCATCAATGTGGGCACTGATGCCGATATTGCGGAGGTTAAGCAGTTGCTTGTCCATTTGCTTTTCGTTTTGAAATATTTATAAATAATTTACTTGGGGTGGATACCAATCAATTCTGTAAGGGATTGAAAAACTCCTCTTAGAATCGGTAGTGGCCGAAGGCTTTGTTGGCCTCTGCCATCTTGTGGGTGTCTTCACGTTTCTTCACTGCAGCACCTTCACCGTTTGCAGCAGCCTGAATCTCAGCAGCCAATTTCTCGGCCATGCTGCGGCCGTTGCGTTTTTTGCTGTACTGTATCAGCCATTTCATTCCCATTGCCGTCCGGCGCTCTGGCCTGATTTCCGATGGAATCTGAAAAGTGGCTCCCCCCACTCTGCGGGCAGTTACCTCAACCTGCGGAGTGATATTGCCGAGGGCTCGCTTCCAAACCTCGAGCGGATTTTCAGTCATCCGCTTTTCAACGATATCGAAAGCATTATATACAATGTTAAGCGCAACGGATTTTTCACCGTCGAGCATCAGATGGTTGACAAATTTGGTCAGTACCAAGTCGCCAAACTTGGGGTCTGGCAATAAAATGCGCTTGTGGGCGCGCTGTTTTCTCATTTAAATTGAGGTTGGCTTATTGGATTCTGCTGATTATTTTTTCTTTTTGGCGGGTGCCCCTTTGGCGCCTTTTGCACCTTTGGCTGGGGCTTG
>CBDTVD010000145.1:0-5298 GCA_965363965.1 uncultured bacterium | reverse complement strand
ACCGTATCTGTGCTGGGGACGGCTACCAACTCATCTGCTGGCAGCCTGCAGTGGGCTACTTACTATGGCGGCAGTGGTGAAGAGGAAGCGAGAGCCATAACCATCGACACTGCCGGCAACATTTATGTGGCTGGCTTTACCACAAGTTATGACAGTATTGCTACCTCAGGCTCATATCAATCCTCAACCCTTTTTGCCAATGATGTTTTTGCTGCAATGTTTACCCCAGACGGTCAATTGGAAAAAGGCACATACTATGGGGGCACACAGGCTGACGACCCTTCAGGTATAGTAACCAATAATGTAGGGGATGTGTATGTAGGCGGCAACACTTTGAGCAGCACCGGCATAGCCACCCTGGGCGCATTCAGCACCACTATTGGTTCTGTTTTCGAGAGCGATGTTTTCCTCACCAAGTTCAATTTTGCCGATGTGGCTGCACCATCTTATTGGTCTTTTGTAACGCTCACCCCGCTCACCGATTCTTCTGTATGCATAGGCGAGAGCATCAGCCTTCAAGTGAATGTTACAGTGCCGCTCAGCAAGACAAATACCTTCTATCTCGAACTCTCCGATAAAAACGGATCATTCCTCAACCCTACAACCCTCTATAGTAAAAAGTCGACCACTGGGTTCACCTATAACTATAAAACAGGGGTATCTATCAAAGATGGTTCAAACTACAGAATTCGGGTTACAACCTCAGACACTGGCGTTTTTCAAGGCATTCTGCGCAATGTCATCGAAATTAAAAACTGTGTGCAGCTCACCAGCAGCTATTGCGGCAAAACCTACACCATCACCGGAAAAATTGGCTGGAACAGTTCATCAGCATCCAAGTCCTATTATCAGGTGAAATTCACCAACTCATCCAACTTTAACGACACCGTCATGGGCCGCACAGCATCCACCACTGCCTATTTATACCAATGGGAAGGGTTGAAGTACGGTGTAACATACAACGTGCAAATCAGGGTAGTTTATAATGGTGTCGCCTGCAGCTATGGCCCATCTTGCCAGATAACCCTCGCGCCTGACCCCAATTTCGTTACCGCCCAGCTGGCAGTAAACAACTGCAATAAAAACGCAAATGGCAAAAACATCACTGCTGTTACTGTGCCTTATGCCATCCGGTATAAGTTCAATGTTTACACTTCAAGTGCATTGACAATTAAGGCTTCACCATCGGTTCAATCAACATTGCCAACCATCGCGCTCAATACTTTCCCGACATCACTCACAGTCAACACTGTCTATTGGGTTACTGTGCAGTACCTGATAGATGACAAATGGAGCATTGAAGGGCCTGCTTGCTGGATTAAACCTACCGTGGCAGCCTACCTTTCCCCTCAGTTTGACCCCAATTACAAGGCTGAAGAAAGCAATTCGCTCACCATTTTAGGCAACCCTGCCCGCGATGCAATCGCAGCGGAATACAGCATTGAAAATGAGGACGATGTCAACTTTGTGCTGATCAACTCTACTGGGCAAATTGTGTGGCAGCAGCCAATGCGCCATTTTTCCCCAGGAGCATACAGGCTGAACATTACTGAGGCAGCAGCCATGCCAGCAGGACTTTATCAGCTGATGATGCGCAGCAGCAATCAAACCATTCTGGCACCGGTGATGCTGGATAAGTAAGGCTTTTTCAGTAATACTCCGCCTCATAGGCGAGTTTACTTAACATTCTGCCTCCGTTTTCGGAACGCCCCTGGCAAAACGCCGGAGTCGGGCACCGAAAGCGGGGGCAGAATTTATTTCTGGCTTACCATTCTTCAGTAATCTGCGGAGGTTTCAGCATCAGCACATCATCAAGGCTAAGCCCGTCAAGCACTTGGCTGATTGAATCGCGCACCTTTTGGCCAAGTGACCTCAATTCGCAGGTCTGCAAACTTTCACAGTCATCGCAGGGTTCGCTTTTGCCTGTATTTACACACTTCATCCGCCCGGCGGGGCCATCCATCAATTGCAGCACATTGCTGATCATGATTTTTTTGCTGGGCATGGCGAGGGTATATCCGCCGGTTTTGCCCCTGTAGCTTTTTAAATATCCAGCATCACGCAATTGCAGCAGTATGGTAGCCAGGTATTTAGTGGGAATCTGCTCGCTGGCCGCCAGCGATTGAATCATCACTGGGTCTTGCCCGCGATACCGGGCCAGGGCAATAAGTGCCTTTAAGCAATATCTTGCCTTTTGCGAAAACATAGGGGTGAGGGAAGTAAAGATGTTGAGGGAAAAATTTAAGCAGGAAAAAAACTCCCTACTCTAACGCAAACATACCATCCGCAGTTGATTCATCGCTTTCCACCAGCCCATCACGCAGCCTGATTACCCTCCGGCTTCTGGCAGCAATGTCAGGCTCATGCGTTACAATGATGATGGTGTTGCCCTGCCTGTGCAATTCATCAAACAGGTCCATGATTTCAGCACTGGTTTTTGAATCCAGATTTCCTGTCGGCTCGTCGGCCAAAATGATGCTCGGCTTATTTACCAATGCCCTTGCAATTGCGACCCGCTGACGCTGCCCACCAGACAATTCATTTGGTTTGTGCTGAATCCGCTGGCCCAGGCCGACAGACTCCAGTGCCGCCGCTGCCATTTCAGTGCGCTTGCTTTTTCCATATCCCGCATAAACAAGCGGCAAGCCAACATTCTCCAGCGATGTCATCCTCGGGATCAGGTTGAAGTTTTGAAAAACAAAGCCAATTTCTTTGTTTCGTGCTTCAGCCAATTCGTTATCCGTCATTTGGCTGACCAGTTTGTTGTTGAGCCAGTAATTTCCATTGCTTGGCGTATCCAGGCATCCCAGGATATTCATCAGCGTGCTTTTTCCGCTGCCCGATGCACCAATCAGGGCCACATACTCATTTTTTTGGATGTTGATTGAAACACCCCGCAGCGCAAAAATTTCCTCGGTGCCGATTGTGTATCTGCGGGTAACCTCATCGGTTTTGATGAGTGCTGCAAGGCCCACTGCTGTCATGCCCGTTCAATCACTTTTGGCACTTTAAAATAATCTGAATCGTGCTGGGGCGCATTCTTCAGGGCGTCGGCCTTTTGCAGCGGCTCCACTGGGGTGCCATCACGCAAGCTGGCCTCTGCCTGATGCACGTAAATCAGCGGCTCAATTCCATCTGTGTTCAATTCATTCAGCTTTTCGCAAAAGGTAACAATTTTGCTCAGCTCATCCATCATTTTCACTTTTTCAGCATCCGAAAAACTAAGGCGAGCCAAAGCAGCAACCCGCTCGACAGTATCTTTATCCAACTGCATGGGCCAAAGATACCGCGATGCAGCGGGGCTTATTTGTTAACAATCACTGCTGCGCACGGTTAACCCATGGAAAACAAGGCTGTGGAGCAGAGATACCTTTGCCCCCCAATAATCAATCACCTGCTTGGCCAAAAATCTGAGAGAAGTTGACCTGTTCATCCCCTGCTTTGTAGATCAAATCTATCCGCAGACGGCGTGGAACACTGTCAAACTGCTGGAAAAATGCGGGCTGCAGGTGCGGTATCCGCAGGGCCAGACGTGCTGCGGGCAGCCTGCCTGGAATGCTGGCCACACCAAGCAGTGCAGGCCTGTAGCCGAAAAATTCATGGCCGAGTTCTCAGGTGAGCGTGCAATTGTAACTCCTTCGGCCAGCTGCGCAGGGATGGTGCGCAACACCTACGGGCAGATTTTTCACAACAGCAGTCGGCATCTGCAAACCCGTACCCTCGGTGCCCGGACGCATGAATTGAGTGAATACTTGGTTGATGTGCTGAAGAAAGTAGATTTCGGGGCTGAGTTTCATGGCAAAGCCTCTTATCATGACAGTTGCAGTGCCTTGCGAGAATGCGGAATAAAAACCCAGCCCAGGGAATTGCTGAAGCATGTGAAAGGCCTGCAATTGCTCGAGATGGCCGACACCACCACCTGCTGCGGTTTCGGCGGAACCTTCGCCGTAAAATTCGAAAGCATCAGTGTTGCAATGGCCGAGCAAAAGGTTGAGCATGCCATCAATGCCGGCGCCGAGTACATCATTTCCACAGACGTCAGTTGCCTGATGCATATGGATGGATACATTGCCAAAAAAAATCTCCCCATTAAAACCATGCACATTGCAGATGTGCTGACACAAGGATGGTAAAATTTACAGCCGCATCACTGATTGATTTTGTGGCATCAGTATTTGCAGCCAGGGGAATTCCTGAAGCGCGTGCCACCACTGCTGCCAGGGTATTGATTCTGGCTGATTTACGCGGAATAAGCAGCCATGGAATAGCTCGGCTGCCGGGATACCTGCGTCTGATGGACGCAGGCCGCATTAACCCAAAAGCGCAGCCGAAAATTCTGCACCAAACGCTGAGCACCGCTCGGGTGGATGCCGACGGCGGGCTTGGGCTTTGGACTGGTACCCACGGAATGGAAATCGCCATTGAAAAAGCACAGGCCTGCGGCAGCGGATGGGTCGCCATGCAGAACAGCAGCCATTTCGGCATCGCTGTTGGCCACGCAGCATGGGCTGTGCACAAAGGGTGCATAGGGCTGGCCATGACAAATGCATCGCCGCTGGTGGTGCCCGCTGGTGCCGCAGAGCCATACTTGGGCACCAACCCAATCTGCGTAACCATCCCTGCTGGAAAATACAAATACTGGATGCTGGATATGGCCACAAGCGCTGCGGCAAACGGAAAACTCGAAATTGCTGAACGCCAGGGCAAACCTATCCCTGAGGGGTGGGCAACCGATGCCCAGGGCAAGCCGACAACAAACGCAGCAGCCTTGAAAGAGGGCGGCAGCCTTTTGCCCCTTGGCAGCACCCCGGACCTCGGCAGCCATAAAGGCAGCGGGCTTGGAGGACTTGTCGATATTTTGAGCGGTGTACTCAGCGGGGCCAATTTCGGGATGTGGGTGCCGCCTTTTCCAGCATTTCTGCAGCCAAAAAACGATTTGCCCGGCCAGGGAATTGGCCACTTTTTCGGGGCATGGCAAATTGATGCATTTATGGAGCAAACCCAATTCATCGCCCGCATGGAACAATGGATTGATGGCCTGAAAGGGCTGAAAAAAGCAGAAGGAATTGATGAAATTCTTTTCCCTGGCGAGGCCGAGCCCAGGCTTGTCCACCAGCAAATGGCTGAAGGCATTGAACTGGAAGATGCTTTGATTAAAATTCTGCAGCAAACCAGTTCGGCTGAAGGCATCAAAATGCCTGACGATATTAGAGCCTGACTATTTTCACCCACCAGTTTTTGGGCAGCGACCGCAGCATTGGCTCCGCAGAAAAAAATCCATAAACCGTGGAGCCTGTG
>CBDTVD010000144.1:0-5309 GCA_965363965.1 uncultured bacterium | reverse complement strand
GGGCGGGGTGTTTCCCACCATACTCAGCATCATGCTGGTGCTATATCTGCTGGGGGCTTTCGGCCTGTTTTTGCTGCACGCCATCGAAATCAAGCGGGAAATAAAGCAGAGCGTTGACCTGAACGTAATTTATAATGAACTGACCCCGCTGAATGAAATGAAGCGGATGCAGGCCTGGCTGCAAAACCGGCCCTATGTGCGCAGTGCTGAATACATCAGCAAGGATGCGGCACTGGCCATGATGCAAAAGGAATTGGGTGAGGGAACGGAGGAAATCCTCGGCTACAATCCCTTTCCCCCGACAATCCAGGTGTACTTCAGGGAAGAATTTGTAACCACAGACAGCCTCGACCATCTGATAGGGCTGCTGGGCACCAAAGAAGGCGTGGCCGAGGTGAGTTATAAACGGAGCGTGGTGGAAGGCCTCGACAGGAATTTGCGCACCATCACCCTGCTGCTGCTGGGCCTGGCCGCCGTGCTGGCAGTGGTGAGCGTGCTGCTGGTGAACAACACTGTGCGGCTGATGCTCTACAGCCGGCGAATGACAATCAGGAGCATGCCGCTGGTGGGTGCCACCGATGGATTTATTGCAGCGCCGTTTGTGCGCAGCGGAATGGGGATGGGCCTGATAGGGGCGATGATTGCCCTGTTTCTGCTGGGGATTACACTATATATGGTGAACAGAAACTTTCCCATCATCCAGAGCCTGCAGAGCCTGCCGAAAATAAGTGTGCTGTTTGGGGCACTGCTGGTTTTCGGGGCAGTGATGCCGATGCTGAGCAGTGCGCTGACCCTGCGCAGATATCTGCATACCCCAGCTGAAAAGCTATGGAGATGAGGCACAGTCTGCCGGCAGACTGCATCCAACTGCTGCATGTGCTGCCCAGCGGAGCACCGAATGAACACCATGCAGCGGCCATTTTATACGAGAAAACGGAGGGCGGCTGGCAAGAAGCGGGCAGATGGCCCGCTGTTATCGGAAGGCATGGCTGGGCACCAATCTATGGCGAGGGAGAAGTTATCCTGAAAAAAGAGGGGGATGGCAAATCGCCGGCAGGGGTATTCAGGCTGGGGCCGGCTTTCGGGTATGCTGATCAATCGCCGAGCAGTTATCCCTACTGGCAAATAGGAGTAGGCAGCCTGTGCATTGATGACCCCGCCAGCATCCACTATAATCGCATTGCTGATGCTCGGCACACTTATGCCGACTGGCAATCAGCCGAGGAAATGCTGCGCAAGGATGGCCTGTATGAATTGGGCCTGGAGGTTGAATACCCAAGCAACCATGAGGTGCCCAAGGGGAGCTGCATTTTCATCCACATCTGGCGAAGTGCTGAAAGCGGGACCAGCGGGTGCATAGCGCTCAGCAGGGCTGACCTGCTGGAGCTGATCAAAAAACTGAATGCTGAGGCCAATCCGGCCATCGCGATTCTGCCTGCGGCAGAATTCAGCGAGCTGCTATATCGGTGATTGGGCCGCGCGCCAGGTTGCCAATAAGGATGATGCTGGCAGGACGCTGAGGCGTAGGCGTAAGGTATAGAATCATCTCGACCCCCAGGGAACTGGTAGCCAGCACCAGGGCCTTCTCGCTTACCGAAAGAATTCGGAGGCTGAGGCTGCTGCTCATGCCATCGAGTGTGGTGGAAATGATCATTTTGCTTTCATCGAGTTTCCAGATTCCGGTGAGGGTACTCTGGTGGCTCTGGCTTTTAAAGGTGCCATTGCGCTCGAAGATCAGTTTATCTGCCTTGTTATCGCTTTTGGATTGTGAAATATCCAACTGGCCGACTACCCACTCCCTGCAAATCAGTTCCACGAGCGGCTTGGCCACTTGCCTCGGCCTTTTTGGTGCGCGGGGCCCTGCCGCCGAGGCGGTGCAGGCAAACCCAAGCGAGAGGATGAAAACAAGCAGCAGGTTGCGATTCATGGTGTTATGATTTATTCAGACTCCAAAAATGGCCAAAGGGTTGGCAAGGCTGGAGTACGACAAATGTAATACGCAGAAATTCAAGCAGATATTATCTGCGGGGCGATAACATTTATTAAGCATCCAGTTCGCCGGCAATCACATTCATGCTGCTCATGGTTACAATGGCATCACTCAGCAGCTGGCCTTTTATCATCTCTGGATATGCCTGATAATAGATAAAGCATGGGCGGCGGAAGTGGAGGCGATAGGGGGTGCGTCCGCCATCGCTCACCAGGTAAAAGCCAAGCTCGCCATTGCCGCCTTCAACGGCGTGATAAACCTCGCCTGCGGGTATTGCCGTTTCGCCCATCACAATTTTAAAGTGATAAATCAGGGCCTCCATGTCGCTGTAAACTTCCTGCTTCGGGGGCAGATAGAACTCTGGCACATCTACATGATAGGGCCCCTCTGGCAGGTTGTCGAATGCGTTTTTGATGATCTTCAGGCTCTGCCAGATTTCAGCATTTCGCACCTGGAATCGGTCATAGGTGTCGCCATTTTCGCCTATGGGAATTTCAAAATCGAAATCGCCATAGGAGCTGTATGGTGCAGCCACGCGCACATCATAATCCACGCCGGCAGCACGCAGGTTGGGGCCGGTGAAACCGTAATTGAGTGCGCGGTCAGCGGCAATGGGCCCTACACCGATTGTTCGGTCCATGAATATCCGGTTGCGCACCAGCAGACTCTCGAACTGGCTCCAGGTTTTGGGGAATCGGATGAGGAATTCTTTGAGTTTTTCAATAGCTCGGGGAGTCAGGTCCCTTTCCATTCCGCCGATTCGGCCGATATTGGTGGTGAGGCGTGCGCCGCAGATTTCCTCGAAAATTTCATAGATGGCCTCACGCTCCTGAAAAACATATAGGAATCCGCTGAGTGCGCCGGTATCCACCCCAAGCACGCTGTTGCAGATGATGTGGTCAGCAATACGGCTGAGTTCCATGATGATGATGCGCAGGTAATCAATGCGCTTGTTCATCTGCACGCCGAGGAGTTTTTCCACAGTCATGTGCCAGCCCATGTTGTTGATAGGGCTGCTGCAGTAATTCATGCGGTCGGTCAGCGGGGTTATCTGATAATAGGGCCGGTGCTCGGCGAGTTTTTCAAATGCACGGTGGATGTATCCGATGGTTGGCTCGCTGTCGAGGATGCGCTCGCCGTCCATCTGCAGAATGTTTTGAAAAACGCCGTGTGTTGCAGGGTGGGTCGGGCCGAGGTTGAGGGTATAGTGGTCCTCCTGCTGGTGCTGCCTGGCAAGGTCGGCGTGGCTGGGTGTAGGCAGATTGGTCGGGTTGGCCATTGGGCGGAAAAATTGGGCGGATAAATAGGGGTATTGCGTCTGCCTGGCACAGGGCAAGGGGCCTATATTTATCAGGGAGCAAAGTTACCCCATCAATTTCGCTATAATTTTGCCCGCGATGGCTGGGGAACCCCATAGGCTGGTATATCTGCGCAATCAGGGTGCTGAAGGCGAGCGGGTGCAGTTTGCCTATCAGGGCCGCGGGATGAGCGGCGAAGGCGAGTGGTGCGGCCAGCAACTTACCCATCTCTCGGCACAAATCGGCCCTCAGCGCCCCCCGAGGGCCCAGGTGCTGCTGCTGGACGCACTGCATTACACGCTGGTGCCGAATGCAACCTACACCGCTGGGGACAAGGAAAAAATCGCCGAGCTGAGTTTTCTGCCCAATGGCAATGGAATAAAAGAATCAAATATTGAAGCCATTGATGCCACCCTGCTGTGGCAGCCTGAAGAGGTGGTGCCCTGGAACAGCAGGGCGATTCCGGGCCCAGTGCATCGGCTGGCAATGGCCAGGAAATGGATAGAGGACTGGGATGCCCCTACCCTATGGCTGGATGCCTGGTATGATGCGCTGCACCTGACAATCATCAAAAACGGAATGCTGCAGCTGCACAACAGTTACAGCCTGCGGGATGATGCCGATGTGCTCTATTACACTGCCGCTGCTGCCGAACAGACAGGGGTGAGCCTGGCCAGAGACCGAGTGCTGTGGAGCGGCCCCAGAACTGGGAATGAATCCCTTTACCCCCTGCTGAAGAAATACATCCGAAGCCTGAATCCATTTCCGGTTGACGGCCCGCCGCTGGAAGGCCCCATGCACGAACTTGACAGGGGAGAATGGGCCGCCCTAATCGCTCTGCCATTATGCGCATCATAAGCGGGAGCCGCAAAGGGCATGTCATCAGGGCGCCGAAAAGCCTGCCCATCCGCCCCACCACCGACATCAGCAAGGAGGGGCTGTTTAATATCCTCGTCAACCGGTATGATTTGGAGGAATGCAGCGTGCTGGACCTGTTCAGCGGCAGCGGGAGCATCAGCATGGAGTTCGCCAGCCGAGGGGCCAAGCGCATCCTGGCTGTGGATAAACACCCAGGGTGCACCAACTTTCTGAAAGCTGAAGCCGGAAAACTCGGCCTGGGCCAAATTGAAGCCATCAGGGCTGACGTGATGGTGTTCATCAGAAACTGCCCCGAAACATTCGATATCATTTTTTGCGACCCGCCCTATGCCTGGAAGGAATATGAGAAAATGATTCTGGGCATACAGGATAATCAATTGCTGAATGCTGGCGGGGTAATGATAGTGGAGCACCACAGTGTCAACCGGTTCAGCCATCTGCCCCACTTTGAGCATGAGCGGGCCTATGGGCAAAATCTGATGACATTTTATGGCTCAGGCCGAATTGAAAACTCGGCGGAGTGAACAAAAGTGCTGGGTTGTAGTTTTACGGGCTGAAACAACAAAACCAAACTAACTAAAAATCAAATGAAAAAACTCTGGATGATGATGATGGCCTTCGGGGCCCTCACTTTTACTGCTTGCGATGACGCAAATGACGATGCCCATGACATGGGAGATGACCAGCACGAGATGGTTGAAGAGCACAATGAGGACATGGGCATGGCCAACTGGGATGCCGATTTCATCAACGATGCTGTGAGTGCCAACATGGCTGAAATTGAAATGAGCAAAATGGCCATGAACAGTGCCAACCCCAAGGTGAAAGAATTTGCCACAATGATGGTGAAAGACCATGAGATGCTGGCCACCGAAATGATGAACTATGCCCAAATGAAAAACATCACCCTGCCCACCATGATGGACGCCCCTGAAATGAAAAAAGTGGAAGACATGAAGGCAAAAACCGGTGCCGAAATGGACAAGGATTACATTGACGAAATGGAAGACATGCACCAGAAATGCGTGCGCGATTTCCAGAAAGCTGCCGATGATGCCAAGGATGCCGACCTGAAAATGCTTGCACAAAAGGCGCTCCCCACGCTGATGATGCACAAAGAAAAAGCCGAAGCACTGGACAAA
>CBDTVD010000143.1:0-5324 GCA_965363965.1 uncultured bacterium | reverse complement strand
GAGGGAAGGAAATAGAAGGGGATTTTCCATCCTGGATGCCTTTACACCTTTTCCTGTCCACGGCATCGAGAAGGCAATGGGCATCAAGCGCAGTAATCTGGGCGTGGCTGCATTCTTTTTCGGAATGGTGGGCACAACACTGGCTCTTACACTAACCTGGTATTCAATGCGCTTTGATTGGCCTGTGAATATCGGCGGCAAACCTACCTGGCCCTTGCTCAGTTTTATTCCCATCACTTTTGAGCTCACAGTGCTTATTGCCTCACTCGGCATGGCCTTTACATTTTACTGGATATCGAAAATATTGCCAGGAGTGATACCGGTACTCTATGATAAACGTCAAACCAACGATCGCTTTGTTGTCCTATACAAGGACAATGGCAATGCTGAAGAAATAAAAGCCTTTGCCTTGCAGAATGGTGCCATTGAAGCCCGCAACGATTTGGAATATACCCATAATTTCCCTGGGCCCTTGCCCATAAAGCTCCGCTTGGAGGAAGAGGAGATTGCCCGATGAACAGGCTAACCTTAATGGCTGTACTGGTGCTTGCAGCATCGCTTAGTTCCTGCAATCACCGCAGAGACCCATCATCCAGATTGTATGACCCAAATGATCCAGGGTATGAGTACAATCCTGAGACAGACATGTACTATGCTGTGGGATATGAATCATTCACCCAGTTTGATTACAACACCAATTATCTGAACCGAGACAGCATTAACCTGCGCCGCCCTGCAATGGGAAGTGTGCCTATGGATGGTGGACGCTTTTATTATCCTTTTCCCAATACACCTGAAGGATATGAAGCTGCTGCCAGCTATCGCGACACCGTTAGGCGGAATGCAAGTGACATGGCTGAGGGCAAAAGGCTTTATGAAACCTTTTGCTGGCACTGCCACGGCATCAATGGCGAGGGCGATGGCCCTGTGGCCGCATTTCACCACCCGCCCAGTTATAAATCAGACAGATTTATCAATTATCCTGACGGCAAAGCTTACCACGTTATTTATCACGGCCGAAACCTGATGGGCCCTCACCGTCAATTGATAAATCCTGCACAGCGCTGGCAAATCATCCATTACATCAAAACATTAATGGTGGGTGCTGGCAGTGCCGCCCCTGAAGGCAATGAACCGGCTACCGACTCAACATCTGCAAATCCGCAATAATCCCAAATGACTCCAGAACATAACAAATTGAATTTCAATCAGATTGTTCCCTTCAGTCCGAGGGTGCGCAACTGGGCTTTTGGCGGAATCGGGCTCGGCTTGATTCTGATTATAGTATCGGCATTCATGTATAGTGATGCCCCAGCCAGAATCTGGGCCAATTTTCTTCTCAGCAACTTTTTCTTCATGGCCATCAGTGTTACTGCGCTGGCATTCATGGGCATCAATTACATAGCAAATGCCGGCTGGTTTACCAACCTGAAACGCATTGCTGAGGCAATGGGTGCTTATATCCCAGTAGCCTTTTTCTCGGTATTGGTGCTCATCATTGCACATTATGTTGGCTGGGGAAGCATTAAATCACTGTTTCTGTGGACTCATCCTGAGGATGTTGCCAGTGAGCACGCACGCCATGTCATCGAAGGCAAACATGGATACCTGAACATGAGTTTCTGGATGATCCGCCTGGCCATTTATTTCGGAATCTGGTGGGTGTTTTATTACACCTACAGAAAGTGGAGCTTTAAAGAAGATGCTGAAGGCAGACCGACAATTGAGTGGTTCAATAAATCCACACGGCTTTCTGCTGGATGGGTGCCGGCCTATGCTCTGACTTTCGCATTCTGCAGCTATGACCTGCTGATGAGCATCATGCCTCTGTGGTATTCTACCATGTTTGCAGTGAATGTTTTTGCCGCGGCGCTTGTGGGTGCCATCAGCGTCATCATGATCATTGCAGCGCAGCTGAAGAAAAATGGATATCTGGAATACGTAAACGATAACCATTTTCATGACCTCGGCAAGTTCATGTTCGGTTTCAGCATTTTCTGGACTTATACATGGCTCAGCCAGTATCTGCTGATATGGTATGCCAATTTGCCAGAGGAAACTCCTTTTTACTTTGATCGCCAGCAAGGCGGCTGGTGGTATCTCTTCTTTCTGAATTTCGGCTTGAATTTCATCTTCCCCTTCCTGTTTCTGATGATGCGCGAATCCAAGCGAAGAATGAGCTATCTGACAGCAGTAGGCATAGTTCTGCTGATTGGCAAGTACACTGATTGGTACTTGATCATTATGCCCAACACAGCGGGCCAGGATTCAGGGTTTGGTTTTCCAGAAATTGGATTCATGCTTTTTTATGGCGGCCTGTTTACATTGGCAGTAGGCAATGCATTGAGCAAAATCAGCCTTTACCCTAAAAACCATCCGTATGTGATGGAGAGCGTCCAGCACGAGATTTAAAACCAAAAACAAATTAAAAACTCAAGGCGAGTGCTTGGTGGAGGATATCCGCTTCAAGCCTCGCCTTTTTTTATCCCAATGCCTCGATTGATTGAAGTTATATATCTTCTGCTCCTTTCGTTTGTCCATGCAGGAGCCAGCACAGCATTGGGAAAAGAAGATGGATTGGGCCTCGGCGTGGTTCTGCACTCGATTAATTACATCCTGGCTTATGCAGCCTTGCAGCTGCTGCTGGCTCACATTCAAAGACGCGGAATAATATCGATAGGCAGCAGGGCTGTGAAAGTTCGGCAATTGATTATTGGCCTTTTAGTGCTGCATCTGTTTCGCTGGCTATTGCCTTTTGCTGATGCGATCACCTTAGAGGTAAATGTTCTGCTCTACGTCTTCACCATAGTTTCCATATCCATCAACTCGATAGCTGAAACCGGCACAAAATGGCTGACCGCTGCAGTGCTGTGTCTCCCAGCCGCCATCTACGCTTTAGCAGGCGCAGGGCTGCAGGATGCAGCAGAAAAGTGGTTGAATACGGATTATTTCGCTATTTGATCTCTTCGAAGTCGATATACTCGCCAGCTGAGCGTGGAGATTCAGCCTTGAAAGGATTTTGAGCAGCGGCCTGATTTTGCTGGGCTTTATAGGCGCGGTTCTGCACAATCAGTTTGCATACTTTGTAAATCACATAGATGGCAACAATCCAAAAGAAAATCTTCATCGGCTTAAGAACATACTTTTCTCGCTGTAGAGTTTCCTGAAGTAAGGGTCGTTAGTATTCTTTATGAATCTGATGGCCTCACCTGTGGATTTCATTTCGGGGCCAAGCTGCTTGTTTATGCCTGGAAATTTATCAAAAGAGAAGACGGGTTCCTTGATTGCATATCCGTACATGGTTGCGCTCAAGCTGAAATCCTTGAGTTTTGCCACGCCAAGCATCACCTTGGTGGCCATGTTTATATAAGGCTTGCCGTAGGCTTTGCAGATGAAAGGCATGCTGCGCGATGCGCGCGGATTGGCTTCAATCACATATACCTTCTCATTTTTAACGGCGAATTGCACATTCATCAGCCCTTTGATTTCCAGGGCAATCGCCAGTTTTTTAGTATAATCGCGAATTTGATTCAGGACGTTCTCGCTAAAATTATAGGGGGGCAGCACCGCATAGCTGTCGCCGCTGTGTATGCCGGCAGGTTCAATGTGCTCCATGATCCCCATGATGAACACATCATCACCATCGCAGAGGCAATCGGCTTCTGCTTCTTCCGCGCGGTCGAGGAAGTGATCAACCAGTATTCGATTACCTGGAATGTCGCGAAGCAATTTGATAACTGCATCCTCCAGTTCTTCATCGTTGATGACTATTTTCATCCCTTGCCCGCCGAGGACATAGCTGGGGCGAATCAGCACCGGATAACCGACATTGTTGGCAAGCGCTATTGCTTCCTCAGATGAATGAGCAATTCCATATTCAGGATAGGGGATACCAAGATCTTTCAAAAGGTCGCTGAAAAATCCTCGGTCCTCGGCCAAGTCCATGTTGCGGAAACTGGTCCCGAAAATCTTGACACCATTTTCATCCAGATTCTTGGCCAATTTCAAGGCCGTCTGACCCCCCAGCTGCACAATGATTCCATCAGGTTGTTCATGGTCAATCAGGCTTTGCAGATGTTCCCAGAACACGGGCTCGAAATACAGTTTGTCGCTTATATCAAAGTCAGTGCTGACAGTTTCTGGATTACAATTGATCATTATGGCCTCGAAACCTGCCTCCCGCGCTGCGTTTACGCCGTGCACGCAGCAGTAATCAAATTCTATCCCCTGGCCTATCCTGTTCGGCCCTGATCCGATCACAATTACTTTTTTTCTATCTGACCTGATGGATTCATTTTCAAGTTCGAAACTGCTGTAGTAGTAAGGGGTAGGGCTGGGAAACTCTGCGGCACAGGTATCCACCATCTTATAACTCCTGCTGATGCCAAGATTTTTTCTTTGTTTGCGAACTTCTTCGGGCTCGCCATCACAAATCCAGGCGATTTGATCATCACTGAAGCCGGCCTGCTTGGCTTCAAGCATCAGCGCGTGCGGAATTTGCTGAATGGCAAACGAGCGCAGACGGCCCTCAATTTCGACCAAGTATTGAAACTGCTGGATGAACCACTTGTCAATTTTGGTTAGTTCGATGACTGTGCGTGGCGACAATCCCAAACTCAGGGCATCTTTTATGTGAAAAAGCCGGTCCCAAGAGGGGTTTGCCAGGCTGTGCTGTATTTCCTGCAGGTCTGTGGATTCATGTCCATCTGCCCCCAGCCCTGCGCGCTTGAGTTCGAGGCTTTGGCAGGCTTTCTGGAGTGCCTCGGGAAATGACCGACCGATGCCCATAGCTTCCCCAACGGATTTCATTTGCAGGCCCAACCTTCTGTCAGCCCCTGGAAATTTATCAAAGTTCCACCGAGGAATTTTGACGATTACATAATCAAGGGCAGGTTCAAAATAGGCACTTGTGGTTTTGGTTACCGGATTTTTCAACTCGTGCAGTCGATAGCCAATTGAAAGTTTTGCAGCGATTTTGGCAATTGGATACCCAGTTGCTTTAGATGCCAAGGCAGAGGACCTGGAAACGCGAGGATTTATTTCTACTGCTACTATGGTTTCATCCACGGGATTCAAAGCGAATTGCACATTGCATCCGCCTGCAAACATTCCCAGGCTGCGCATCATCAGCATGGCCATGTCTCGCATTTTTTGATATGCCTTGTCGCTTAATGTCATGGCTGGGGCTACCGTAATCGAGTCCCCTGTGTGGATTCCCATCGGGTCCATATTTTCGATGGAGCAGATGATGGCTATGTTGTCATCAGCATCGCGCAGCAGTTCGAGCTCAAATTCTTTCCAGCCTAAGACAGCTTCTTCAATCA